>NZ_JBRREI010000044.1:0-40739 GCF_056760195.1 Stenotrophomonas sp. STEN020 | reverse complement strand
CGTCGCTCCTGCCTGGGCCGCCCCCCCCCCCCCCCCCCCCCCCCCCCAAATACAACGCTGCCCTCACCCCACCCCCCGCTCCGCGCCCCGGCCCTTGCGCTGGCGCAAGGGCGTTCGATGGGCAGCGAACCCACGGTTCGCAAGCTGCCCCTCTCACCCCGCAGGCGGGAGAGGGGCTCAAACAAGGGCTAGAGCGCTGCGATCAGCGATCGCTCTTCATGTACTGCAGGAACGGGTCGTTCTTGTCGAGCACGATCACGCCGTTGCCGTCGGTCATCGAGGAACGGTAGGCCTCGAGGCTGCGGTAGAAGGCGTAGAACGACGGGTCGGCCGAGCCGGCCTTGCCGTAGATCGAGGCGGCGGAGGCATCGCCTTCACCGCGAAGCTGCTGCGCATCACGCTCGGCTTCGGCCACGATCACAGTGCTTTCGCGGTCGGCCTGGGCGCGGATGGTCAGCGACTGCTCTTCACCCTCGGCGCGCAACTTGGCCGCCTCCTGCTTACGCTGGGCGCGCATACGCTCGTAGACGTCGGCGATCACCTGGCTGTCGGTCGGCAGATCGATCTGCTTGATGCGCAGGTCGATGATCTCCATGCCCAAGGCTGCAATCGCCTCGTTGATCGACTTCAGCTGGCCGGCAATCAACTCACCACGGTCACCGGACACCAAGGCCTGCAAGGTACGCGAGTTGATCTGGTTACGCAGCGAGTCGGTGATGATCGGCGCAAGGCGGGCGTTGACGATCTTGCTGTCGCCGCCGGTGGCGCGGTAATAGGCGCGCACGTCGGAGATCTTGCCAATGGCGAAGAAGTCGACGCTGACGTCCTTCTGCTCGGCGGTGAAGTAACGCGCCGGGGCGGTATCCAACACCTGGAAGCGGCGATCGAACACGCGCACGGTTTCAACCAGCGGCACCTTGAAGTGCAGGCCCGGCTTGATGTCGGCACGTACCACCTTGCCCAGGTTGAGCACCATCGCGGTCTGGTCTTCACGCACCACATAGACCGAGCCCAACAGGCCCAGCAACACTGCGACGACTACGCCGATAACGACTGAATTTTTCATCGGCCGGCCTCCTCACGCGATGCCGAGCGCGAGACCGAACGGTCCGCGTTGCGAATGCTGTCGGTTGCCGCCGGCAATGCCGGTGCCACCATTTCCGGGGTCAGCTGCGGCGCAGCCGAGCTCTTGCCCGCATCAGCCGGCATCGGCACGTAGATCAGCTGACGGCCGTCGCCACCGATGACCTTGCGGTTTTCGGCCAGCACCTGCTCCACCGTTTCCAGCCACAGACGCTTGCGGGTGACGTCCGGCGCATTCTTGTACTCACCTTGCAGCAGGGTGAAGCGGCGTGCGTCACCCTCGGCGCGGGCGACGATGGCCTGCTTGTAACCTTCGGCGGTGGTACGGGCACGCGAGGCCTGGCCGCGCGCTTCCGGCACCACCTTGGCGGCGTAAGCCTGGGCTTCGTTGATCAAGCGTTCCTTGACCTGCTGGGCACCGTTGACCTCGTCGAAGGCCGGCTTTACTTCTTCCGGCGGACGCGCATCAGGCAGGGTCAGGCCGGTCACACTGAGGCCGGTCTTATAAGCCTTGAGCGAAGCCTGCAGACGCTGCTCGGCAACCACGGCCAGCGGCCCACGGTTGTTCAGCACGGTGTTCAGATCGGCACGGCCGACCTGCTCACGCACGGCGCTCTGTGCGGACTGTTCCAGCATCTGGTCAGCATCAACTGTACCGAACAGGTACTCGCGCGGATCATCCACGCGGTATTGCACGTTGACCGACACGTTGACGATGTTCTCGTCACGGGTCAGCACCGGCACGTTGCTGCTGAAGGTCTTGATCTGGGTCGCATTGACCTTGACCACTGATTCCAGCGGCCACGGCAGCTTGAAGTTGGGACCCGGTTGCAGGATGCGCGAGTACTCGCCGAAGCGCAGGACCACGCCGCGCTGCTGTTCGCCGATCAGCTGGAAGCTGGAGAACAACAACAGCAGACCCAACGCGACCAGCGCCCAGCGCCAGATACCGCCATCAAACAGGTCGCGCAGCGGTCCGGGCAGTCCACCACCCCAACCTCCGCCGTTGCCGCCACGTGGCGTACGCGGCGCGCGGTTATTGTCCGCACCACCACCGCTGTTGCCGCCGGGTGTATTCCAGGCCATGCATGCTCCATCTGTATGGGCCAGGCTGCGGGGGCTCCCGCCGAGGACCTGACCATCTATCGAATCCCGATTCTAACAAGGCAGACTCTGAACAGGTTCGGGGCTACCTGAACGGAAAGGTTTGCCCGCCGATCAGCCAGCCAAGTACCTGATCCTGCGGCGCGGACCCCAGCCAAGGCCGGCCCCGCGGTATCCGTGCAGGCCCCGGTCGGCACCTGCTCTGAATAGGAATAAGGGCAGACCGGTCATTTCACAACAGTTATGGTTGCACTCCCCCGTTCCGACGCAGGCCTACCGATGTCCCTTACCGCCCCGTTCACCGCCTTCCGCATCCACAACGACGACGCTGGCTACCGCAGCGGCCCTGAACAAGTGGGTCTGGACCAGCTGAGCCCGGGCGAGGTGGTGATCCGAGCTCGCTGGTCCTCGGTCAACTACAAGGATGCGTTGGCCGGCACCGGCAAGGGCAAGATCCTGCGCCGCTTTCCGCTGGTTGGCGGCATCGACGTGGCCGGCGAAGTAGTCGCCTCCACCGACCCGGCCTTCCGCGAGGGCGACCAGGTGCTGACCACCGGCTGCGGCCTGAGCGAGACCCGTGACGGCGGCTACAGCCAGTACGTGCGCCTGGAATCCAAGTGGGTAATCCCGCTGCCGGCCCAGCTCAGCCTGCGCGAGGCGATGGTGTTGGGCACGGCCGGCTTCACCGCCGCGCTGGCGCTGCTGCGCATGACCGACAACCGGCAGACGCCAGCCCACGGCCCGCTGGCCGTTACTGGCGCCACCGGCGGGGTCGGCTCACTGGCGGTGGATATCTTCAGTCAAGCTGGCTACGAAGTGCATGCCATCAGCGGCAAGGCCGAAGCCGCCGACTACCTGACCGCGATCGGTGCCAGCCAGATCCTCGGCCGCGACGCCCTGGCCACCACCCGGCCGATGGAGTCGGCCCGCTTCGGCGGCGGCCTGGACAATGTCGGCGGCAGCATGCTGACCAGCCTGCTGGCGCAGACCAGCCCCTATGGCAACGTGGCGTCGGCCGGTCTGGCCGCCTCCGGCGAGCTGGACATGACGGTGATGCCCTTCATCATCCGCGGTGTCTCGCTGCTCGGCGTGGCCTCGGCCGGCACCGCCCGCGACATCCGCGAGCAGGTCTGGCAGCGTCTGGGCAGCGACTGGAAGCCGCGTCACCTGGATCGTATCTGTACCCGCGAAGTGGGCCTGGACAGCCTGCCTGAGGTGTTCGCCACCATGCTGGAAGGCAAATCCTTCGGCCGCACCGTCGTAAGAATCGACTGATATCGGCCACAAGTCGCCCCGGCGTGAGACGCATCACTTCACGCCAGCGGCGCGCCAGCACTACACTGCCGCCACTACTTGGGGAAAAACATGGCGCGTATCCTGATCGTCGACGATTCACCATCGCAGTTGATGGGCATCCAGCGCATTGTGGAAAAGCTGGGGCATGAGATTTTCACCGCAACTGATGGCGCCTCTGGGGTGGAGGTTGCCAAACAGGTGCTGCCGGACCTGGTGTTGATGGACGTGGTGATGCCGAACCTCAATGGTTTTCAGGCCACCCGTACGCTGCGGCGCGAGGCGACCACCCAGCACATTCCGGTGATCCTGGTGACCACCAAGGATCAGGACACCGATCGCTTGTGGGGCATGCGCCAAGGCGCGAAGGCCTACATCACCAAGCCATTTACCGAAGACGATCTGTCGGCAGTGATCGCGCAGGTGTTCAGTGCCGAGGCGCCGCCGGTTGGGTGAGAGTGCTTTCTTGGGGAAAGCTTTTGGGAAGGCGGGCTTTGCCCGCCTTTCTTGTTTTTGGTTGTTGGGGTTTGATTTGGGTCTGCTTGCTGGAAGCTTGCCCTCACCCCAACCCCTCTCCCGCACGCGGGAGAGGGGCTAGTGCACTACGAGCGCAAGCAATCCGAGCCCCTCTCCCGCCTGCGGGAGAGGGGTTGGGGTGAGGGGAAGCTTCTAGCTAAGGATATAAACCAACGGAAAAAAGAAAAGCGGGCAAAGCCCGCTTCTCTTCAACAGCACACACCCAAACGCACTCAGTCCTCGCCAAACGCCTTGGCCAGGTCCTTGTAAGCCTTGCGCTGCTCTTCATTGGTCGCCACCGGCGCAATCACTTCCAACTCCACGATCTGGTCGCCATCGGGCTTACCCGGCAAGCCACGGCCACGCAGGCGCAGTTTGCGGCCACTGTCCGAATCGGCCGGCACCTTCAGCTCCACCGAACCACCAAGCGTCGGCACGCTGATGCTGGTTCCCAAGGCAGCCTGCCATGGGGTCACCTGCAAGGTGTACAGAATATTGCGGCCATCCACCTCGAACTGCGGGTGCGAAGCGTATTCGACTTCCAGCATCAAATTGCCGCCACCACTGCCCTGCCCGCTCAGGCGGATCACCTGGCCCGGACGGATGCCCTTGGGCACACGCACATCGAGCTGGCGACCGTCCACGGTGATGCGCAGGCTATCGCCGTTGTAGGCAGCCTCCAGCGGCACCGACAGCTTGGCACGGGTGTCGCGCATCGGCTGCGGGCCGGCACCACCGAAACCAGGACCCGGACGACGTCCACCCGCACCCGCGCCGCCGCGCTGGCGAGCAAACAGGCTCTCGAAGAAATCGCTGAAGCCGCCGTTGGCGTTGCCGCCGCCGAACACTTCCTCGAAATCAAACCCCTGCCCGCCGCCAAAGCCCGGCGGGGCATTGAATTCCTCGCCCGGGCGATAGCCCTGCGCGCGCAGCTGGTCATAGGCCTTGCGCTTGGCCGGATCGCGCAGCGCCTCATAGGCCTCGTTGATCGCCTTGAACTTGTCCTCGGCGCCGGCTTCCTTGCTTACGTCCGGGTGGTATTTGCGCGCCAGCCGACGGTAGGCCGTCTTGATTTCGGCATCACCGGCGCTGGGTTCAACCCCAAGCGTGGCGTAGTAATCCTTGAATTCCATCCTCACACCTCTGAAAAAAAGCTGGCCCGACACCTTGCGGCAACGGGCCATCGTGCAATCGGCAGGCGCCGTGGCCCCATTCTACCGGGCCACGGTGCCTGCGCAGGTGGAAGTTCGCTCACGCCATCAGGCGTTGGGCTGGCCCTGCACCACCTGGATGCGGCGCGGTGCCGCTTCGCTACGCTTGGGAATGCGCACTTCCAATACGCCATTGTGGCTATGGGCAACGATGCCCTCGGCATCGGCGCTGTCAGGCAGCACGAAACGGCGGTTGAAGGCGCCCTGGCCGCGTTCGCTGCGGGTCAGACGCTGGCCTTCGGCCAGTTCCGGCGCGCTGCGCTGGCCACTGATGGTCAACACGCCCTTTTCCATCTGCACTTCAATGCCGGCAGGGTCAACGCCGGGCAGATCGGCAGAAACGACGAAACGGCTGGCTTCCTCGCGGATATCGACTGCAGGCACCCAGGCTGACGCGGTGCTGTTGGTGACGGTTTCAAGCAGTGGCGACAACAACTGATGAATCTCGGACTGGGTCGGCCACTGGCGGTAACGTACGATGCTCATGATGTCCTCCTGCAAGATGTGGGGACTGGCATGCCGGAATGACACTGCCTTTCCCATGCCAAGGACGTATTGTGTGAAGACCGCCTTTTCAAGTTGTAGACACCACGTCTGTCCTGCCGCTTTAAACTTAAATTCAGCCTAGGAGCCCCCAATGCCCATCAACGTCGGCGACCGTATTCCGGAAGTAACCCTCAAGCGCTTGCGCGAAGGCCTGGAAACGATCGACACCCATGCATTGTTCGATGGTCGCAAGGCCGTGCTGTTTGCCGTGCCGGGTGCGTTCACCCCGACCTGCTCGGCCCGTCACCTGCCCGGTTACGTCGAGCACTTCGAGGATTTCCGCAACCGCGGCATCGAAGTGTTCTGCATGGCGGTCAATGACCCGTTCGTGATGCAGGCCTGGGCCAAGAGCCAGTCGGTGCCGGATGGCTTGCAGATGCTGTCCGACGGCAATGGCGATTTTACCCGTGCACTGGGGCTGGAAATGGATGCCAGCGCGTCGGGCATGGGTATCCGGTCGCGTCGTTTTGCGCTGTATATCGAGAACGGCGTGGTCCGCGCTGCGTATATCGAACAGCCGGGGCAGTTCGAGGTCTCCAGCGCCGAGCATGTGTTGGCCAATCTGCCGGAGTAAAGGCACAGCGGGAACAGCCGCCACGGTAGTGTCGAGCCATGCTCGGCATGGGCTTTACCGGTGAGGCCCTTGCCGAGCATGGCTCGGCACTACCTTCCATTGCTGGGAAGGCCCTTGCCGAGCATGGCTCGGCACTACATTGCGCACCTTAGTTCACTACGCGGAAGCGTACGCGCGTCCAGGTGCCGTCTGCTGCCAACGCGGTCAGGGTGTGCTCGCCGGCATCGTTGAAGTCGCGGGTGAACGTGCGGGTGCCTTGGGTTTGCGCGATCCAGCGGCCATCAAGCAGCCATTCAATCGTCGCTTCACTGCCAAGCGCGCGCAGCTGCAGGCGCGGGCCGTGCTGCGCGCCGGGCGGCCGCGCCAGCGTGGCCAGATCATTCAAGCCTTCGATGTGCAGTACGCCGTCCGATTGCCGGCCGTCGTCGGCGCAATCGGCAGCCAACGGCGGTAGGCTCTGCGCCTGTCGTTGCGCTACTGTCAGCCACGGCGAAGCCATCGCCGGCCAACGTGCTATCTCGCGATCCTCGACCGTTGGATGACCTTCGCAACCGGGCGACAAGCGCTGTCCGGTTTTCGCATCCACCTGGAAGCGCATGCGCCCGGATTGCCAGAGCCGCGCTTCGCGCTCGGGGAAACTTGGTGGCACCACGCCATCCAGCACCCAGGCGGGAAACCGACGCTGACACATGGCCGGCAGTGTCTGCTCGGCAGCAATGCCCAGCGGCCAGCAGATCTCAACTTCGCTGACGCTATCCGGCCGCGCGCGAACCGCGTTGTCACCGGCTTGGCGCGGCAAGCTGTCGATGACCTCGAACATCAACGGCAAAGCGGTAACCGCACCGTACTGCCCCGGCAACGGCGTGCCATCCGGCCGACCAACCCAGACCCCAACGGTATAGGATCGGGTGCTGCCGATTGCCCAGGCATCGCGATAGCCGTAGCTGGTGCCGGTCTTCCATGCAACGCGCGGGCGATTGCCGGTATCGAAGGTGCCCACGCCATAACCGGGACGCGGATTGGATTCCAACACATCACGCACGATCCACGCCGCACCCGGTGAAATCAGCCGGCGCTCAATGCGCGGGTCTTTCGGCGTGTAGCGCACGCGACCGGCAATACCTTCGCGATTCAGCGCGGAGAAGGCGCCGACCAGATCTTCCAGGCGCGCGCCGGTGCCACCAAGAATCAACGCCAGACTAGGCTGGGTGCCGCGCGGGAAACGCAGATTGATACCGGCATTGCCCAAGCGCGCGGCAAACCGCGACGGCCCTACCCGATCCAGAAGATCCACCGAAGGCACGTTCAATGACAACCGCAGCGCAGTCGCCGCACCAACCGGGCCGTTGAACGCCGCATCGAAATTGCCCGGGCGATAACCGTCAAAGCTCTGCGGCGCATCGACGATCAGACTCTCCGAATGGATCAAACCGTCATCCAGTGCCATGCCATACAGGAACGGCTTGAGCGTTGAACCGGGCGAGCGCCAGGCCTGCACCATGTCCACATGGCCAAGCCGTGCCTTGTCGGCGAAGGTGACCGAGCCGACATAGGCCCGCGCTTCCAGCGTGCTGTTGTCCATCACCAGCAAGGCCGCCGACGTGCGCTCCGGCAGTTGTGAAAAATACGAGGAAACACGTTCTTCCAGCGTGCGTTGCAGGCCGCTGTCGATGGTGGTTCCGATCTGCGGTACGCGCGGATAAGTGCTGCGCATGCGTTGCGCGAGCAAGGCAGCATGCAAGGGTTGCTGCAGCGAGCGCGCGACCACCGGCTCGATCCGCGCGTCGGCCACATCGTCAGCCGACCACACCTTGAGTTCCGCCATGCGCGTCAGCACCTTGTCGCGGGCGCGCTGTGCGGCCTCAGGATGACGATCCGGACGCAGCCGGCTGGGGGATTGCGGCAGCACCGCCAACAAGGCGGCTTCAGCCTGCGACAGGCGCGTGGCCGACTTGCCCAGATAGGCCCAGCTGGCAGCTTCCACACCTTCGATGGTGCCGCCGTAGGGTGCGCGCTCCAGGTACAGATCGAGGATCTGCGCCTTGCTCAGGTGCACTTCCAGCTGCAACGCGCGCAGCAGCTGTTTGACTTTGCCCCAGGGCGTGCGCGTATGCGGGTCGAGGATGCGCGCGACCTGCATGGTCAGTGTTGAACCGCCGGAGACGATACGTCGCTCCAGCAGCATCTGCTTGCCTGCGCGTGCCAGTGCCCACGGGTTGATGCCGGGGTGACGCCAGAACCAACGATCCTCGTAGGTCAGCAAAGCCTGCAGGTACAGCGGCGAGATGGTCTTTGCATAGGCCGGGTAACGCCACACGCCTTCTGCATCGGCGAAGGCACGCAGCGGTGTGCCGTCACGCGCGACCACCAAGGTGCTGGTATCGCGTGACTTCGGCAGTGGCAACGGGAATGCAAGGTCCAGTACCAACAGCAATGCCAGCAGGGCGGCAAGCGCCCAGCGCAGGTTGCGGAACGTGAAGATGGTGCGCACGCGGGCGCCAACGTGTTTCAGCCGGGAGGCGCGCGCTTTCAATGGGGATGATTCTTCAAACATTGCCTGTGGGGCTGGAGCGGAACGGCTTGGCCGCAGAAGAGCTTACCCCTCCCCAACCCTCCCCTTGCCGTTGGCAAAGGGAGGGAGTAGGAGCAGCTGCCTGACGCCGCGATTGTTGACTGTGGCGCTGGAACGGAATGGATTGGCCGCGGAACAGCTTACCCCTCCCCAACCCTCCCCTTGCCTTCGGCAAAGGGAGGGAGCAGGAGCAGCTGCCTGACGCCGCGATTGTTGACTGTGGCGCTGGAACGGAATGGATTGGCCGTGGCAGAGCCTCCCCCTCCCCAGCCCTCCCCTTGCCTTCGGCAAAGGGAGGGAGCAGGAGCCGATTACGGCTGCACCACCGTGATGGTGCTCGGGCTGGAGCGGCCCACGCCACGCATGTCGGGGCGGTACATGTCCTCGGCCAGCGGCGGCGGTACGGTGTAAGTACCCGGGGTGACCGCGCGCACCAGATAGAACACATGCGCGGTGCTGCCACGCGACAGCTTCAATGCGGCCACATAGCGGTCGTCACGGAACTCCTCGTGCTTGACGTCGGCGGCACTGGAACGGTCGCTGACCCTGACCTCACCCACCACCACGTCGGCCCACTGCTTGGCATCGCCGAGGTTGAAGTTCTCGATTTCCAGGCCGGCCGGCAGCAGGTCGGTCAGCAGCGCATCGGGCATGTTCGAGTTGGCGGTGACGCTGAGGCGCACGATCAAGGCTTCGCCTTCCTTCAACGGGCGCGGCGTCCACGGCTTGCCGTCGGTGCCGAACCAGGCGCGCTCGATGCCGATCACGCTGTTGTCCGGTGCCGGCGGCTGACGCGGAATGCCGGCAACGTCGAGGCTTGCGAACATCGGTGCCTCGCCCTGCGGCGAGAACCGCACGCCCTGCGCCAGCTGCGCCGCGTCGAACACCCGGGCAAACGCCTTGCGTGCACTGATGCTCTCGGCCTTGTCGCCGACCGCAAGTTCGCCGGACACCAGCTTCTTCTGATTGACCATCAAGGCCTTGCCCAGACGCGCCAAAGCCACTTGTTCCTGGGTGCTCAGCCACATCCAGCCGCTGTTGCGGCGCACGTCCAGCGTACGCCCCAGATCGATAACGCGCGCATCGTATTCCGGCTTGGACAGGCCGCGCTCGTGCAGCAACGCGATCATCAAGGCCTCATCACGCAGGCGACTGCCGTAGTCACCGAAGTACTCCGGACGGTCGGCACTGGACTTGGCAAAGCCAGCAGCAATCGCCGCCTGACCACGCTTGCTGTCGCCCTGGATCGCCAAGGCCGCACCCAGATGCACCAGCGACAAGCCGGTCACCGCCTTGCTGCGCTCGTTGTCCCACAGCGTGCGCAGCGTACCCAGCGGCGCGCGGTTGACCCGTGCCAGCACATAGCCGGAATAGGCTTGATTGGCGAACTTCAGCGCCTCACGGCGATCACTGCCGTAGAACTGGTTGCCGCCGCTGAGCAGGTCTTCGCTGATCCGGTTCAAGGCCTTCTGCAGCACATTCTCCGGCACCGCGAAGCCTGCATCCTTGGCGTCGAGCAGGAACTCGGCAACATACGGCGTCAGCGCCGGATTGATGTAGTCGTCATCGCCCCACATCGAGAAGTTGCCGTTGGACACCTGCATCGAGGCCAGCCGCCCGAACGCGCCTTCCATGCGCTCGCGGCGCACCTTGGCATCCAGACCGTCAGCACCGAGCATGGCCGAGGTAGCCTCATCCAGCATCAGCGCTGCATAGCCCTTGCTGGTGGTCTGCTCGGCACAGCCGTAGGGGTAGTTCAACGCGCCCTGCAGGGCCGAGGCAAACGGTATCGGCGGCAAGGCGCTGACCAGCATGCGCGCATTGACCGAGCCGCTCATCAAACCATTGGCGAAGCTGCTGTCCATGCTGATCGGCGCAACGGGATCAAGCGTGCGGGTCTGCGAGCGCAGCACCGACGGCCACGCCGCACGTACCGGCAGGTCGTAACGGCGATCCACCTTGAAGCCATTGCCGTCCACCCGTACCCGCACCTTGGCTACGCTATAGCCCTCCTGTGCACTCAGCGGGAAGCTCAGCGTGCTCTTGGCGTCGGCGCCCAGCTGCACTTTGCGTGTGGATTCGGCGATACCCAACGGGCCCTCACCGTCCACGCGTACGTTGAACTCGCCGGGTTTGCCGGTGAAGTTCTGCACATCCAGGGTAATGGTGCTGCGATCACCCGGTGCCATCACCCGCGGCATGCTGGCTTCAGCCAGGATCGGCGCGCGCACCAGCGTTTCCACATCACGGTTGCCGTAGCGGTCCGCGGAGTAAACCATTGTCGACACCCGCAGGGTGCCGTTGAAATCCGGCACCTGCAGCTGCACCCGCGCATTGCCCTTGGCATCCAGCGCCACCGGGCCGGAGAACAGGTCCACGGTCTGCACGCGTGCGGTCGGCCGCTTGGCCTGTGGCAGTGCCGCCAATGCCATGTCACCACCGAACTTCAGCTTGCCGCTATTGCCCTCGAAGCTTTCGATGACCCGGCCGTAGATGTCATAGGCATCCACGCCCAAGCGGCGCTGCGCGAAGAAGTGCCCGGGTGCATCCGGCACCGGGAAGCGGGTGATGTTGAGGATGCCAACGTCCACCGCCGAGACGGTAACATGCGCCGGCTTCCCAGCCAGCTCTGGCGCGCTGACGGTGACCGTCATCGGCTGTTCCGGGCGCATCTGCTTGGGCGCGATCAGGCCGACCGCAACGCGGCGGTCACGGCGGTCCATCGGCACATGCACCACGCCGACGGCACGCGCCGGGGTGACCTTGCTCGGTGCACTGCCGCCACGGAACACCAGCGCGGTGATGTAGACATCGTGCCGCTCCCAGTCCTTGGTTACCGGGATCTCAAAGGTGCTGCCCGGCTTGGCGTCGATGTCCTGCACATACAGCATGCGGTCGCTTTCCACCATCAGCACGCCACGGCCGGCATGCGGCGGGGTCAGCGTGACCTTGACGGTGTCGCCAGCGCGGTAGCCGGTCTTGTCCAGCGACAGTTTGACCTTGTCTGGCCGCGCATCGAGGCCACGGTTGTCATCGTTCCAGCTCCAGCCGGCACGGAACGGATAGCGCATGGTCAGGCCAGTGGCGGCATCGAACACGTCCACCCGGTACTCGCCCCACTCGACCGGGAAGTCGAACTTGGCCGAGGTGGCGCCAGCATCGACGGTACGGGTTTCCTTGTTCTCGAAGCGACGGGTGAAGTCGTAATCCCAACGGTTGTCGGTATAGGTCCAGTGGTAGTCGCGCAGTTCGCGCACCAGGGTGACCTTCAAACCCTTGGCCGGCTGCGGCTTGCCGTCGGCATCCACCCGCATCAGCTCGAAGCGTGCATTGGCGTTGGCGTCGGCGCCATCGGCGTCATTGAACAGCGGGCGCACCGCGACCAGCGCTGGTGCCGGCCACATCACCCGCTTCAAGGTGCGGGTAACGGTGCGACCACCGGTTTCATAAACGCTGCCAGACAGCAGCGCGGCCACGGTAGTGGCCTTGCCAGCCTCGGCCGGCAGTGCGACGTCTTCGCGCAGCTTGCCGTCCTTCGGCAGGGTGGTATCGATCACGTCGTTGGCTTCGCGCGGCAGCTGCACGGTCGGGTCGCCGAAGAACCATCCGGGCATCGACTCGACCGGGTGCTGTTCCACCGCCACCGCCAGGCGCACGGTGAAGCGGTTGCCGTCGGCCGGTGCGCCATATAGATAGGCCGCATCGGCCTGCAGTTTCAGTGCCTCGCCCGGCTTCAGCGTCTTCTGCGCGCTGTCCAGGTCCAGCTTCATGCGCTCGGGCAGGAACTCCTCGATGCGCAGGGTCATACCCTGCACCGCTTCCTTGCTGGCTGGATCGGTACGGAACTCCACCGTCCAGCGCCCGGTCGGCGCCTCCACCGGAACGGTCTGCTCGAATGCGAAATAGCCCTGCTCGCCTGGCTGCAAACGGGTTTCACGGAAGGTCTTGCCGTCCGGCTGCTTGAGCCGCAGGAACACCGGCTGGCCGCCGGTGGCCGGCCCGACCAGGGTCTTGCCGTCGTTGTCACGCAGCAGCGCCGAGATGCGCACGGTTTCGCCGGGGCGATACAGATCACGCCCAGACCAGGCGAACACATCGAAGTTGGCGTTCTGGCGCCCAGCCACGGCGAACTCGCTCAAGTCCAGCGCCGGCTGGTTGAACGGCAGCATGGTCGTGTCGCTACCGCTGCTGGCGACCAGCACATGAGCGGCATCCAGCGTGTAGTTCAGCAAGGCATTGCCGTTGCCGTCGGTCTGGCCTTTGAGGATGACCTCGCCCTTGGCGTCGATGACCCTCAGCTCGACTTTCTTGGCCGGCGCGCCGTCGGCCAGCGAAGCGGTATGGACAAACAGCTTGTCCTTGTAGGCGCGGGTATGCAGGCCGATGTCGCTGACGGTGAAGAACGAGGTATCGAACTCGCTGTCAAAACTGCCGGTGCGCTTCATCACCGCGAAGTACAGGCCGGGCTGTTGCAGCTCCTTCACGTCCTGGATCGGCAGGTAGGTCAGCACCCGTTCGTTCTGCTTGCCGCCAAGGATGAAGCGGTTGACGTAGACCGGCTCGGCCAGCTGGTTGAGTGGGGTCCTGTCGCTGTATTCGCTATCCAGCTCCCAGCTGCCACGGCGGCCGCCGCGCTGGTACTGGCTGAAAAAGGTAGGCAGGTCCTTTTCGCGCACGCGCAGGAACTCGACATCCACCTCGGCCACGTTCACCGATACCACCGGCAGGCCGCGACTCTCGCGGGCCGGCAGCACGCTGCCCTGCGAGGCAAACCCAACCGCAGGATCCAGCTCACCGGTGAAGACCTTCTGCTTCACTTCTGTGCCCAGCCGATTGCCATCGGCGGCCAGCAGGTCAGCCGAGATGATCAGCGTGTATTCCTTGGCCGCCTCCACATAGGGATAGCGCAGGGTCTTGCCGTCGTCGGACAGCGACCAGCTGCTGTCCTCGTTGCCGACCTTCTCCTCGAAGCGCAGCAACTTGTCGAAATCCTGGGTACCGACCAACGGGCGCGAGAACTCCACCGCCAACGCAAGGCCGTCACCGCTCTTCTGGTCCGGGTAGGCGCGCAGCATGGCGAAGCCCTTGACCTCTTCCTGCTTGGCCTGGATCGCCTCACCACTGGCCCCAGGCAGCTGCCCGGTTTCGTTCCTGCTGCATCCTGCAACCAAGGCCAGCGCCATCAAGGCGGCCGCAGCCCAACGAATACGCTTCAACATCCTGTTACCCATGGCGTCCTCCCGCAGATCGCCGGAGTATAACCAGCCTGCTTGTAAGGGCTTGTGTAGTGACGCACCCCTTGCAGGGGATTTGTCTGGAAACCCGCCCGGCGCGCAACACGCGCTACATGTGTGTCCTCGATCCCACAAAAAAGAAAAGGGCCACTGATCCCAGTGACCCTTGCTCTTCTTTCGCCGCCCCTGTAGCCATGGACGGAGCGGGCTATCAGAACGCATCACCCGGTACGCGCACCCAGCCTTCCATCAGGATGCGTGCACTGCGGCTCATCACCGCTTTGGTGACGGTCCACTGGCCGTCTACCAACTCGACGGCGGCGCCGACGCGCAGCGTGCCGGACGGATGGCCAAAGCGCACTGCGTCGCGCTGGCCACCACCGGCTGCGAGGTTGACCAGCGTGCCCGGCACCGCCGCTGCGGTGGCGATGGCCACCGAGGCCGTACCCATCATCGCGTGGTGCAGCTTGCCCATCGACATGGCGCGGGCATTGAGGTCGATATCGGCGGCATGGATCTGCTTGTTGCCACTGGAGACGTAGTTGAGCGGCGGCGCCACGAAGGCGACCTTGGGCGTGTGCTGGCGTTTGAGCGCTTCTTCAGGGCTCTTGATCAAGCCCATGCGCAGCGCGCCAGCAACACGGATTGCTTCAAGCTTCCCCAATGCAGTCTTGTCTTCATTGATGGCCGGCTGCAACTCTGAACCGGTGTAACCGATATCCGTCGCATTGATGAAAACCGTGGGGATGCCGGCGGTGATCATGGTCGCCTGCAGTTTGCCGACCCCAGGCACATCGAGTTCGTCGACCAGGTTGCCGGTGGGAAACATCGCACCACCACCCTCGCCTTCGCCCTCATCAGCCGGATCGACGAACTCCAGCACGATCTCGGCGGCCGGGAAGGTGACGCCATCGGTTTCGAAATCGCCGGTTTCCTGCACCTGACCATTACTGACCGGCACGTGGGCGATGATCGTCTTGTTGATGTTTGCCTGCCAGATGCGCACTACGCAGATACCATTTTCCGGCATACGAGCGGGATCAACGTAGCCTGCATGCAGCGCGAACGCGCCAGCACCGGTAGACAAATTCCCGCAGTTGCCGGACCAGTCGACGAAATCGGTGTCGATCGACACCTGCCCGTACAGATAGTCCACGTCGTGATCGGGCTTGCTGCTGGGCGAGATGATCACGCACTTGCTGGTGCTGGAGGTTGCCCCACCCATGCCATCGGTGTGCTTGGCATACGGATCGGGCGACCCGATCACCCGTTGCAATAGGCGATCACGTGCCGGGCCCGGCTGCTGTGCGCTGGCTGGCAGGTCTTCCAGACGGAAGAACACGCCTTTGGAGGTGCCGCCGCGCATATAGGTGGCGGGAATGCGAATCTGCGGGAGGAGACTCATGACGGAACTCTCGAAAAAGTGGAAGAATCAATTGATGCAAGTGATGCTGAACGCCGCCGACGCTCGCTGGCCTGCGCGCCATGCTGCCATCGAAACAGCCACAGTATGACCAGCTTGGTCATGCCACTGACGACGGCCAGCAGCAACAGCGGCCATCCCAATTGCAGCCCCATGGCGAATGCAAAGACGATGGTAGATAGATCCATCAACAGGATCAGCTGGCTCATGCGCAACGATACCGCACCGGTATCGCCGCTACGCCAAATCAGCAGAATCTGATGCGCATATCCTTGTGCCAGCAGCAACGTGATCAACAAGATCATGACGCTGGCAAACACCCTTCCTTCGTCAACGTGACGTTCCCCCCAAAACAGGCCGAGCAGCGCGCACGACAACATGACCGCTGCCACCACCAAGCTACCTGTAGCCGCCCGACTGCGTCGATCACGCCAGATCTCGATCAATATCACCAACACCAACACGGAGGCCAGCAATCGCGGCCAAACGATGAAATGATTGAATGGGGTGATGCTGTAGCCGTAGACGAAGAACGAAAGATAGGCCAAAAAACTGACGGTGAACTGGTTGAGCGATAACACCGCCGTAGCGGTATCGGCAGCGGCGTCACGCTTGCGCCTGCGCTGCACCAGACGCAGCTGCGACGCCACGCCAACCAAACTGAGCAGGATGAAACCTGTATTGACGGCACCGGCGACGGCATAGAAGCTCATTGCGACCTATCCATGTGTTCAAGCCTCGGTTATGCGCATCTCACCGCAGGCGAGGCACCCATTCCAATTTTGCGACTCCAGCGCTTGGCTCCCCGCCAAAAGTGGAAGGGAGCTTGGGCAATCACGGCAAGCCTTAGACAGCAGAGCCTTCCAGGAAGTCCTGCGCGAAGCGCTGCAACACACCGCCGGCCTCGTAGATCGCAACTTCCTCATCCGAGTCCAGACGGCAGGTCATCGGCACCTTCAGCACTTCACCGTTGCGACGGGTGATGACCAGGGTCAGATCGGTGCGCGGGGTGCGCAGGCCGATCACGTCGTAGCTCTCGGTGCCATCGATGCCCAGGGTGTTGCGGTTGGTGCCCGGCTTGAACTCCAGCGGCAGCACGCCCATGCCGATCAGGTTGGTGCGGTGAATCCGCTCGAAGCCCTCGGCGGCAATCGCTTCAACACCGGCCAAGCGCACGCCCTTGGCGGCCCAGTCACGCGAGCTGCCCTGGCCGTAGTCGGCGCCGGCGATGATGATCAGCGGCTGCTTGCGCTCCATGTAGGTCTCGATTGCTTCCCACATGCGCATGACCTTGCCTTCCGGCTCCACCCGCGCCAGTGAGCCCTGCTTCACGCTACCGTCTTCGTTGCGCACCATCTCGTTGAACAGCTTGGGATTGGCGAACGTTGCGCGCTGCGCGGTGAGGTGATCGCCGCGGTGGGTGGCGTAGGAATTGAAGTCCTCTTCCGGCAAGCCCATCTTGGCCAGGTACTCACCGGCGGCGCTGGACAGCAGGATCGCGTTGGACGGCGACAAGTGATCGGTGGTGATGTTGTCCGGCAACACCGCCAGCGGCAGCATGCCGCGCAGCGTGCGCTCACCGGCCAATGCGCCCTCCCAGTACGGCGGGCGGCGGATATAGGTGCTCTGCGGGCGCCAGTCGTACAGCGGGCTGACCTTCTCGCCATGCTCGACGCGGACGTTGAACATCGGGTTGTAGACCTTGCGGAACTGCTCCGGCTTCACTGCCGCCTTCACTACCGCATCGATCTCGGCGTCGCTCGGCCAGATGTCCTTCAGGCGCACCTCGTTGCCATCAGCATCCACACCCAGCACGTCCTTCTCGATGTCGAAGCGCACGGTACCGGCAATGGCATAAGCGATCACCAGCGGCGGCGAGGCGAGAAACGCCTGCTTGGCATACGGATGGATGCGGCCGTCGAAATTGCGGTTGCCCGACAACACGGCGGTCGAGTACAGGTCGCGATCGATGATTTCCTGCTGGATCTTCAGGTCGAGCGCGCCGCTCATGCCATTACAGGTGGTGCAGGCGAAAGCGACGATGCCGAAGCCCAGCTTCTCAAGATCCGGCAACAGTCCGGCTTCTTCCAGATAGAGCTGCACGGCCTTGGAGCCAGGCGCCAGCGACGACTTCACCCACGGCTTGCGGGTCAAGCCGCGCGCGTTGGCGTTGCGTGCCAGCAGCGCGGCCGCAATCACGTTGCGCGGGTTGGAGGTATTGGTGCAGCTGGTGATGGCGGCGATGATCACCGCGCCATCGGGCATCAGGCCTTCGGCCTCCTCGCCCTTGCCGCTGAGCAGCTTGGCTTCGTCAGCGATGCCGCGCTCGGCCAGGTCCGACACCGGCAGGCGCTTGTGCGGGTTGCTGGGACCGGCCATGTTGCGTACGACGCTGGACAGGTCGAACTCCAGCACGCGTTCGTACTGCGCGGTTTCCAGCGCGTCGGCCCACAGACCGGTGGTCTTGGCGTAGTTTTCGACCAACGCGATCTGTGCCTCTTCGCGGCCAGTCAGGCGCAGGTAATCGATAGTCTGCTGGTCGATGTAGAACATCGCCGCGGTCGCACCGTACTCCGGGCACATATTGGAGATGGTGGCGCGGTCACCGATGGTCAGTGCGGCAGCGCCTTCACCGAAGAATTCAAGGTAAGCGCCGACCACACGTTCCTTGCGCAGGAATTCGGTGATTGCCAGCACCACGTCGGTGGCGGTGATGTTCGGCTGCGGCTTGCCGGTCAGCTTGACGCCGATGATGTCGGGCAAGCGCATCCACGAGGCGCGACCCAGCATCACGTTCTCGGCTTCCAGCCCGCCGACACCAATAGCGATGACGCCCAGTGCATCCACGTGCGGGGTGTGACTGTCGGTGCCGACGCAGGTATCCGGGAAAGCCACCCCACCCTGCTGGTAGATCACCGGCGACATCTTCTCCAGATTGATCTGGTGCATGATGCCGTTACCCGGCGGGATTACGTCGACGTTCTCGAAGGCCAGCTTGGTCCAGTCGATGAAGTGGAAGCGGTCTTCGTTGCGGCGGTCCTCGATGGCGCGATTCTTGCTGAACGCGTCCGGATCGTAGCCACCGCATTCCACTGCCAGCGAGTGATCGACGATCAGCTGCACCGGCACCACCGGGTTGACCTTGGCCGGGTCACCGCCCTTGTCGGCGATCGCATCACGCAGGCCTGCCAGGTCGACCAACGCGGTCTGACCGAGGATGTCGTGGCAGACCACGCGTGCAGGGAACCAGGGGAAATCGAGGTCGCGCTTGCGCTCGATCAGCTGCTTGAGCGAATCGGTGAGCGTAGCCGGGTTGCAGCGGCGCACCAGGTTTTCGGCCAGCACGCGCGAGGTATAGGGCAGCGTGGCGTAGGCGCCGGGCTGGATGGCATCGACTGCGGCGCGTGCATCGAAATAGTCGAGCGTGCTGCCTGCGAGGTGTTTGCGGTAATCGGTATTCATGGCTGGCCTGTGAGGGTCTGGGCTTGCTGGTGTTGGGGTGGATTGCTCGCGGATGCATGCAATTGCAGCAATCCCACAGCGACACTTGGAATCTGGCGGCTCCCTTCTCCCGCCTGCGGGGGAAGGTGCCCGTAGGGCGGATGGGGGGAGCTTGTGCTTGTGCTTGTGCTTCTGCGTTCGCTCTTGGGTCTTCTGCTTTTGCTTTTCTCCAACGGCGAAGAGCTTGCTCCACGTGCTAGAAGCTTCCCCTCACCCCAACCCCTCTCCCGCAAGCGGGAGAGGGGCTAAATCGCGCTTGCGGGAGGTTTTCCGCGAGTTTTACGCGCGCTTGTCCAACGGCACGAAGGTCTGATCCTCCGGCCCGGTGTAGTTGGCGCTCGGACGGATGATCTTGCCGTCGATACGCTGCTCGATGATGTGCGCGCTCCAACCAGCGGTACGGGCAATCACGAACAGGGGAGTGAACATCGCGGTGGGCACGCCCATCATGTGGTAGCTGACGGCGCTGAACCAATCCAGGTTGGGGAACATCTTCTTGATGTCCCACATCACCGACTCCAGACGCTCGGCGATGTCGTACATCTTCATGTTTTCCTGCTCGGCCGACAGCTCGCGCGAGACGTCCTTGATCACCTTGTTGCGCGGATCGGACACGGTGTAGACCGGGTGGCCGAAACCAATCACCACTTCCTTGCGCTCAACCCGTGCCTTGATATCGGCCTCGGCTTCGTCCGGGGTCTCGTAGCGCTTCTGCACTTCGAAGGCGACTTCATTGGCACCGCCGTGCTTCGGTCCGCGCAGCGCGCCGATACCGCCGGTGATGGCGCTGTACATGTCGCTGCCGGTGCCGGCGATGACGCGGCAGGCGAAGGTCGAGGCGTTGAATTCGTGCTCTGCGTACAGGATCAGGCTGGTATGCATCGCCTTGACCCAGGACTCGCGCGGCTGCTCGCCGTGCAGCAGGTGCAGGAAGTGGCCGCCGATCGAATCATCGTCGGTCTCGACGTCGATGACCTTGCCGTTGTGGCTCCAGTGGTACCAGTACAGCAGCATCGAACCCAGGCAGGCCATCAGCTTGTCGGCGATGTCGCGCGCGCCCGGGTGGTTGTGGTCGTCCTTCTCCGGCGACACGCAGCCGAGCACGGAAACGCCGGTACGCATCACGTCCATCGGGTGCGCCGACGGCGGCAGTTCTTCCAGCGCGGCCTTCACCGATGCCGGGATGCCACGCAGCGCCTTCAGCTTGGCCTTGTAGGCGCGCAGCTCGGCCTTGTTCGGCAGCTTGCCGTGCACCAGCAGGTGAGCGATTTCCTCGAATTCACTGGTGTTGGCCAGGTCCAGGATGTCGTAGCCGCGGTAGTGCAGATCGTTGCCGCTGCGGCCAACGGTACAAAGGGCGGTGTTGCCGGCAGCGGTGCCGGACAGGGCGACGGACTTCTTCGGCTTGAAGGCCGGTGCGGCGGTGGCTTGCTCTGACATGGTCTTTACCTCCGGGGGCGAATTTGGTTTCAACTATTGTTCTGGCTGGGTGCGGCCTGATGGTTCTCCAGCAGCCGCTGCAGCATTTCGATCTGGCGGTTCTGCTGTTCCACCAGCAGCGCCCAATCTTGTGAGCGCAGCAGATCCAGCTTTCCGTGGATCTGCAGCACCTCCAACTCCGACTTCACGTTTACTTGATAGTCGTTTTCGGCATTCATCCGGTCCACTGCCGCTTGCCGGTTCTGGCTCATCATGATGATCGGCGCCTGCACTGCAGCCAGGCAGGACAACACCAAGTTGAGCAGGATGTACGGATAGGGGTCGAACGCCTTGGTCAACATCACGCTGTTGGCCACCATCCACAACACCAGCAGAAAGAAGAAGCACAGGATGAAGCGCCAACTGCCGCCCACCTGCGCTACCCGATCTGCGATGCGCTCACCCAAGGTGCGGGTCTGATGGAACTCACGCCCGACATTGCGCGCAACCTGACGCCGTGAAATGAAGCGTTCTACCACCTCGCGTTCTTCCGGTGGCAGCTGCTCCAGTTCTTTCTGCAACAGCTGCCGCGCCGTTTCACGGCGGTCAACACGGGTGCTGCGGGATGAAGTGCTTGCCATGGTGTTTTCAGCTGGCGGGTTGGACCGCCATCATGCGCCCTTGGCTGCGAACACTTTGTCCAGCTGGCCTTCGAAGGCGTGGTAACCGATGCGGTCGTACAGTTCCTCGCGGGTCTGCATCGTTTCCACCACGTTGCGCTGGTGGCCGTCACGACGGATGGCTTCGTAGACGTTCTCGGCCGCCTTGTTGGCAGCACGGAACGCCGACAGCGGGAACAGCTGCATCGCCACGCCTGCCGAGGCCAGTTCATCACGGCTGAACAGCGGGGTGGCGCCGAATTCGGTGATGTTCGCCAGCAACGGCACCTTCACCGCGTCGGCGAAACGCTTATAGGTCTCCAGATCGTAGGCGGCCTCGGCAAAGATGCCGTCGGCGCCGGCTTCCACGCAGGCCAGCGCGCGCTCGATGGCGGCGTCCACACCTTCCATCTGGATGGCATCGGTGCGGGCGATCAGGAAGAAATCCGGATCGGTCTTGGCATCGGCGGCAGCCTTCACACGGTCGACCATTTCACCCTGCGAGACGATTTCCTTGCCGGGGCGGTGGCCGCAACGCTTGGCGCCAACCTGATCTTCGATATGGCAAGCAGCCGCGCCGGCCTTGATCAGCGACTTCACCGTGCGCGCGATATTGAACGCGCTGGGGCCGAAGCCGGTGTCAATATCGACCATCAACGGCAGATCGCAGACATCGCTGATGCGGCGCACGTCGATCAAAACGTCTTCCATCGTATTGATGCCCAGGTCCGGCAGGCCCAACGAGCCAGCAGCAACGCCGCCGCCGGACAGGTAGATGGCACGGTAACCGGCGCGCTTTGCCAGCAAGGCATGGTTGGCATTGATCGCGCCCACCACCTGCAAGGGGGATTCGGCGGCCAGTGCGGCGCGGAATGCAGCGCCGGCGGAAGAAAGACTCATGGGTGGCTCCTGGCTTGGGGCTGGGCGGAGGCGAGCATGCCATTCCGCTGTGATGGTTAATCTGTCACCATCGGATGCATTGATCAATCTTGATTCAATAAATCAATCTATTGAATACGCCATGTCCGACGCCCTCGACCACGAATTGATCCCCGCCAACGAAGCCTGCGCCCTGCTCGGCATCAGCGCTGCCACGCTTTACGCCTATGTAAGCCGCGGCCAGCTCACTTCACGACCGGGCACATCCGCGCGCAGCCGGGTGTACCTGCGCGCGGAAGTTGAACGTTTGGCACAGCGCAAGCAGGCCGGCCGTGGCGCCGAACGGGGAGCTGCACAAAGCCTGGATCGCGGCCTGCCGGTCTTGGAAACCCGCATCTCGCTGATCCGCCCGGATGCGCCCTATTACCGTGGTCGCTCCGCCGTGGCCGCCGCACAGGCCGGCGCCACGCTGGAAGACATCGCTCGCCTGTTGTGGGAATGCGAGGAGCAGGACCCGTTCGCCGCTGCCGCCCTGCCCTCCTGGCCACCGCGCATCGCCAGCCTGGCATTGGATGCCAGCCTGCCGCCGATCGAGCGTGCCATGGCCTGCATCCCGCTACTGGCCTTGGAGCAGCGCCAATCGCTCAACGCAGCCGCCTCTGTACGCCGCGAGGTCGCTGCGATGCTGTTGCGGCAGAACGCTGCCTTGTTGGTTGGCACCGAGCCGGATGCACGGCCAGTGCATCGCCTGCTCGCCGATGCATGGATGCCAGGCGATGCAGCCTTCGCTGAGCTGGTGCGCTCGGCCTTGGTGCTATGCGCCGACCACGAATTGAATGTTTCCGCGTTTGCAGCGCGCGTGGTCGCCTCTACCGGTGCGCACCTGCACGCGACGGTGAGTGCTGGTTTGGCTGCATTGTCCGGCCCACGCCATGGCGGCGCGACCGCGCGTGCGCACGCCTTGCTGGTGGATGCAGAAACCAGCGGATCGCCGGCAAGTTTCATCGCCGAACGCTGGCGGCGCGGTGACGAGCTGCCGGGCTTCAACCATCTGCTCTATCCCGATGGCGACCCGCGCGGCGCCGAGGTACTACGCCAGTTGCGTGAGCTCAGCGGCGATTCGCCGCGCATGCGGCATGTGGAAGCGGTACTGGCGGCTACCGAGGAAGTCAGCGGACAGCGGCCGAACATCGACGGCATGCTCGGTGCTATCTGCTATGTGCATGGTCTGCCGGGCGCGCATGCGCTGGTGATGTTCGCGACTGCGCGCCTTACCGGCTGGTTGGCGCATGCGCTGGAACAGCAGGCATTGGGCACCTTGATACGGCCGCGTGCACGCTACACCGGGCTTGCGCCGAGGGGGTGAGCTTGTGCCCCCTCCCTTTGGCCGAAGGCCAAGGGGAGGGTTGGGGAGGGGTCAGCTTTTGGGCCTTTCTTGCTTTACCAGCTTCGCGGCTTACGCCGCTCCTACAAGCCCCCGCCCCGCTTCGACCATTGCTGGATGATCTGAGCGATTGCCTGCACACCATCGGTCAATGCTGCCGGGCCAGGCTGCAGGATCAGCGGTGACTTGATCTCGTGCAGTTCGCCATCACGCACGGCATTGATTGCGTCCCAACCGGGACGCGCCGCCACCCGCTCCGGACGGAACTTTTTGCCACACCATGAGCCGATGATGATGTCCGGGTTGCGTGCGATCACCGGATCACCATTGGCGAGGATGCGCGCCTTGGCCAGCGGCTCGCGCGACAACTCCGGAAACACATCAATGCCGCCAGCGATCTCCACCAGCTCGGCACCCCATTGGATGCCAGTGATGATGGGTTCATCCCATTCCTCTACATAGACACGCGGGCGCTGCGGCAATTTCGCTGCCTGCTCGGCAATCGCATCCAGGCCGCGCTGCAGCTCATCCGCATAGGCGTTGGCGCGTGCGGCCACGCCCACCAGCCCACCAAGCCGGCGGATGTAATCAATGATGCCGGCCACACTGCGATGGTTGGCAATCCACACTTCCACGCCGTTACGGATCAGTTCGGCAGCGATATCCGCCTGGATGTCGGAAAAACCAATCGCCAGATCCGGCTTGAGCTTGAGTATCTCGCCGACTTTGGCACTGGTGAAGGCACTGACCTTGGGCTTGTCGCGGCGCGCTTCTGGTGGCCGCACGGTGAAGCCACTGATGCCGACGATGCGGTCCTGTTCGCCCAATGCGTAAAGCGTTTCGGTCGGCTCTTCGGTCAGGCAGACAATGCGGCGCGGGCCAATCATGGTGCAGCGAACTCCGTTGTATCGACGAATACGGCAGGGCTGGTCCAGGGATGATTGGCGGCAATGCCATCATCCAGAATCCGTTGCAGCCTCTGCGAGTCACGCGGAATGCAAAACTCCAGCCGCACCGTGGACGCGCGTACCAGCTCCCCGCCTAGACCGATCGCGCTATGCGTACCCTCGAGCACGCGGAACTGCTCCACTCCCGGAGCGGATTCCCACATGCCGTGCGCATAACCACCAGCAGCCAGATCATCCACCGCCAGAATGCCCTGCTTGAGTGCCTCCAACTGCGGGGGAGGCACGAACACGGTAATGCGATAGACAGGAATCAGCTGCATGCCAAGGTTCCCCTTGCCATTACGGGAACAACATCCGCTTGCTCCACTCACCCGCCGCATCAGCCTCATAGCACCAACGCTCATGCAGGCGGAAGTCGGCGCCGTACCAGAACTCGATGCGTCGTGGCACGACGCGCACGCCACCCCAACCGTCCGGGCGTGGCACATCGCGGCCTTCGAAGCGTGCCTCGAAATTGGCCAGGCGCTGTTCGAATTCCTCGCGCGATGCCAACGGCTGCGACTGCACCGAGGCCCAGGCGCCAATCTGGCTCATGCGCGGACGGCTGGCGAAGTAGGCGTCGGATTCGGCCGCCGATACCAGCTGTGCATCACCTTCAATCCGCACCTGGATGCCGGCCTCGCGCAGGCTGCGCCACAGGAACAACAGCGCCGTGGCCCGGTTGTCGTGCAACTCGCGGCCCTTGCGGCTGTCCAGATGGGTGTAGAACACGAAGCCACGCTCGTCGAAGGCCTTCAGCAACACCGTGCGTGCCGACGGGCGGCCATCGATGTCGGCGGTGGCAACCGTCATCGCGGTGGCATCGATCTCCTTGCCAGCCTTGGCCTCTTCAAACAATGCGGCGAAAGTCGAAAGCGCTTCTGCGTAAAGATTGGTCATGGTCCTGCTTCGTAGGGCACGTGTTTGGGCTATTGTGGCGGCATGTCCCCCGTTCCGCACAGTTTTTCCCAACGCCGCTTTGCGCCGGCACTGGTTGCACAGGCATTGGATGATGCACTGAGCAGTGCCGAGCGCACGCCAATACTGGCGATCAGCGGCGTGCAAGGCAGCGGCAAGTCCACGTTGGCGGCGCAGATCGTGGATCTGGCCCGCAGCCGCGGCCTGTGCGCTGCGGCGGTGTCCATCGACGACACCTACCTGACCCGCGCGCAGCGGCAGCGCCTGGCCGATCGCGTGCATCCCTTGCTTGCCACACGCGGGCCGCCCGGCACGCATGATCTGGCGCTGGCGCTGGCTACTCTGGATGCTGCCAAAGCAGGACAAGCGTTCCCCTTGCCGCGCTTCGACAAACTGGCCGACGAACGCGTGCCGGAAGCACAGTGGAAGCAGATCGAACAGCCGCTTGATCTGCTGGTGTTCGAGGGCTGGTTTCTGGGCACGCCGGCCGAAACCGATGACGCTCTGCAAGCACCGTTGAACGCGCTGGAGCGCGATGCCGATGCCGATGGCCGCTGGCGACGCTGGTGCAACCAGGCATTGGCCGAGCACTACCCGGCCTTGTGGCAGCGCTTTGACCGGCTGTGGATGCTGCAGCCGCCAAGCTTTGCGGTGGTACCGCATTGGCGCTGGCAGCAGGAGCAGGCACTGCAGCAGGCCTCGCCCGGCCGCAGCAGCATGACCCGGCCGCAACTGGAGCGCTTCGTACAGTTCTACGAGCGCATCAGCCGGCAGGCATTGCGCACCCTGCCCGGCATCGCTGACCGGGTCATCGCACTGGATGCACAGCGGCAACCGCTGGCAGACGCGAAAGGCTGATGCGGCCCGGCAAGCCACACGGCAACGGCCTCACCTGAACGGCTCGACGGCGTCACCGCCGCCGAGCCTTTGCAGATGCGTGCCCAGCCTGATCGGCGGGCACCCACCGCACGATTATCGCAACCGCATTACTGCACCAGGAACGTAATCCGCAGGTTGACCCGCCACTCGGTGACATTGCCGTCACTGTCGGTGACAACCTTGGTTTCGTTGATCCACGCGCCCTGGATGCCCTTGACCGTCTCGGCCACCTTCTTGATGCCGCTACGCACCGCATCCTCGATGCTGGTCTTGGAGGACGCATTGACTTCAATGATTTTCGCCACTGACATGTCCAACTCCTTGGTTGCACCACGAACCATTCGTGGAACTGCCGAGCTTGGCTGCTACCGTGTTAAGGCACTGACATGAGGTGCTAGCATCTTCCGGTAATGAATCCCGCTCCCAATCTCATCCTGGTCGGCCCCATGGGCGCCGGCAAAACCAGCATCGGCCGTCGCCTGGCCGAGCGTTTCGGGCTGGTGTTCGTGGATGCCGACCAAGCCATCGTCGACGACGTCGGCTCCAGCATCCCGGCCATTTTCGAGAACGTCGGCGAAGCCGGTTTCCGTGCCCACGAAAAACGGGTCCTGTCCTGCCTGCTGGACGGCAGCGGTCAGCTGATCTCGACCGGCGGCGGCAGCGTACTCGACCCTGAGAACCGTGAGCGCATCCGCGCCCGTGGTTTTGTGGTCTACCTGCGGGTCAGCGTGGCCTCACAGCTGGCCCGCCTGCACCGCGACAAGACCCGACCGCTGCTGCAGCGCGAAGACCGCGAGCAGGTGCTGCACGCCATGGCCGAGCTCCGCGACCCGCTTTACCGCGACGTGGCCGACCTGATCATCGATACCGACCTTTACACCCCCGCCGATGCCACCGCGCACACCGTTACCCGGCTTGCCGCGCAATGGAAGATTCTGGAACCGACCCGCATGACCGCCCCAACCCGCACCGTCGCCGTCGGCGGCGAACATCCCTACCAGATCCATATCGGCCCGGGCCTGCTGTCCCAGGCGCAAACGCTGATAAGCGCCATCCGCGGCCGTCACGTGCTGCTGGTCAGCGACGACACCGTCGCACCGCTATACCTGGCCCAGGTACAGACCGCGCTGCTGGCCGCCCGCCCCGATCTGAAGATCGGCCAGCACATCATCCCGGCCGGCGAGGCTTCCAAGACCCTGGACAATTTCGCCGGTGCGATCAACGCGCTGGCAAGCCTGGGCGCCACCCGCGATGCCTGCGTACTGGCACTCGGCGGCGGCGTGGTCGGTGACCTGGCCGGTTTTGCCGCAGCCTGCTGGATGCGCGGCGTGGACTGCGTGCAGTTGCCCACCACCCTGCTGTCGATGGTTGACTCCTCGGTCGGCGGCAAGACCGCCGTGGATATCCCGCAGGGCAAGAATCTGGTCGGCGCCTTCCACCCGCCACGTGCGGTGGTAGCTGATACCGCTGCACTGCGCACCCTGCCGCTGCGCGAACTACGCGCCGGGCTGGCGGAAGTCATCAAATACGGTGCCATCCGCGACCCGCTGTTTTTCCAATGGCTGCAGGCCGAGCGCGAAGCCCTGCTGGCTGGCGACGACGGCGCACTGGCCCAGGCCATCGCCCGCAGCTGCGAGCACAAGGCCGAGATCGTCGAACGTGACCCGCTGGAGAAAGGCGAGCGCGCCCTGCTCAACCTCGGCCACACCTTCGGCCATGCGATCGAGACCGCACAGGGCTATGGCGCGCCGGGCAACGACAACCTCAATCACGGTGAAGCCGTAGCGGTTGGCATGGTGCTGGCGGCCAAGCTATCGGCGGCACTGGGCATGGCTGACTCGGCCGATACCGAGGTTCTGCGCGAGCTGCTGGAGGCTTACGGCCTGCCGACCGCAATCCCCGCCGGCTTGGACGCTGAGGCGCTGCTGGGGCATATGCGGCTGGACAAGAAGAACATTGCCGGTCGCCTGCGGTTGGTGCTGTGGCGCGGTATCGGCAAGGCCGAGGTGGTGCCGGATGTGGATGAGGCTGCGGTGTTGGCTGTATTGAAGGAAGGCTGAGCTTCACCTCAACGGCTTACCCCTCCCCAGCCCTCCCCTGCTGCGCAAGGGAGGGGGCTGTCCGAGATCACGACCATGCCTGCTCTTCCCCCTCCCTTGCGCAGCAGGGGAGGGCTGGGGAGGGGTGGCTCTTCGCAACAAACCCCAAAACCAGCCCAAAACCCGCACACCGGCTACAATCGCCGCCATGCGCGTCCTACTGCAACAGCCGCCCAGCGGCAAAGAAGCCCCCCGCTACGTTCAACTGTCCCTGGTGCCGGATCTGCTCGGCGGCTGGGAGTTGTTGCGTGAGAGCGGCCAGACCGGCGGCCGCATCCAGCTGCGCCGCGAGCTGTTCCTGCAGCATGACGACGCCATCCACGCCTTCGAAAAGGCCCGCGATGGCCAGATCAAGAAAGGCTTCCAGGTGATGTTCACCGCCGGCCAGCCCGCGCCCTGAATCCCGCATTCCCTGCAGGTGCGCCGCAGCGCGCCTGCGGTTCTTACCTCCAGGAGTTCCATGTGACCAGCCCACTTCGCAATGACCGCTTCCTGCGCGCCCTGCGCCGCGAGCCCGTGGACTACACCCCCGTCTGGTTGATGCGCCAGGCCGGCCGCTACCTGCCCGAGTACCGCGCCACCCGCGCCCGCGCCGGCAGCTTCCTGGGCATGGCCAAGAACCCGGAAGTCGCCTGCGAAGTGACCCTGCAGCCATTGGAACGCTTCGACCTGGATGCCGCCATCCTGTTCTCGGACATCCTCACCGTGCCGGACGCGATGGGCCTGGAGCTGTACTTCGTCGATGGCGAAGGCCCCAAGTTCAAGCACCCGGTGCGTGATGTTGCCGCGGTCGCCAAGCTGGCGGTGCCGGACATGGAAACCGAGCTGCGCTACGTGATGGACGCAGTACGCCTGATCCGCCGCGAGCTTGATGGCAAGGTGCCGCTGATCGGCTTCTCTGGCAGCCCGTGGACGCTGGCCTGCTACATGATCGAAGGCGGCGGCAGCAAGGATTTCGCCCGTATCAAGGCGATGGCCCTGAACGAGCCCAAGGCCCTGCACCAGCTGCTGGAAGTGGTGACCGATGCGGTCATCGCCTACCTGTCGGCACAGCGCGCGGCTGGTGCACAGGCGTTGCAGGTGTTCGACACCTGGGGCGGCGTGCTCGGCCCGGCGATGTACCGTGAGTTTTCGTTGCGCTACCTCAACCGCATCGCCAGCGAGCTCAAGCGCGGCGACGGCGCCGAACGCACGCCGCTGATCCTGTTCGGCAAGGGCACCGGCCAGTACGTGGCCGAGTTGGCCGCCAGCGGCGCTGAAGGCGTAGGCGTGGACTGGACCATTTCGCTGGAAGACGCCGCCCGAGCTGTCGGTGGCAAGGTCGCGCTGCAGGGCAACCTGGACCCGACCACCCTATACGGCTCGCCCGACGCAATCACCCGCGAAGTCGGCAAGGTGCTGGAAAGCTATGCGGCCGGCAACGGCGGTTCACGCGAAGGCCATGTGTTCAATCTTGGCCACGGCATGTCGCCGGACATGAACCCCGAGCACGTAGCTGTGCTGGTGGATGCAGTGCATCGCCTCAGCCGCCGCTGAAGCTGAAGGCCCGGGGCAACCCGGGCCTTTTCTTTACCTGTAGTGCCGAGCCATGCTCGGCAAGAGCGTTGCACGTAACCCGGACGCTACTGGTAAAGCCTCTGCCGAGCATGGCTCGGCACTACAGGTGAACCGAACACTACGAGCAAAGCCCTGCCGAGCATGGCTCGGCACTACGTACGCGGCATCTGCACACGCATCGGAGGACAATAAGCGCCTGCCTCAGCGCGAGTCGTCTTGATGTCCCCTGCTCCGCCCAGCCCGCTGCCCGCCACTTCCACCCAGAAACCACTGCTATGGCTGGTGTCACTGGCCATCTTCATGCAGATGCTGGATTCGACCATCGTCAATACGGCCTTGCCGGCGATGGCGCGCAGCCTGGGTGAGAGCCCGCTGCAGATGCAGTCGGTGGTGTTCAGTTACGCGCTGGCGGTGGCCACCTTCATTCCCGCATCAGGTTGGATCGCCGATCGCTTCGGCACGCGCCGCACCTTCCTCGCCGCGATCGTGTTGTTCACCCTGGGCTCGCTGGCCTGCGCGCTGTCGCCAACGCTGCAATGGCTGGTGGCCTCGCGTGTGCTGCAGGGCATAGGCGGCGCGATGCTGCTGCCGGTTGGGCGACTGGCGGTGATGCGCTCGGTGCCGCGCGAGCAGTTCCTGTCGGCGATGAGCTTCATCGCCATCCCCGCCCTGATCGGTCCGCTGCTTGGCCCGACCTTGGGTGGCTGGCTGGTGGAAGTTTCCTCGTGGCATTGGATCTTCCTGATCAATCTGCCAATCGGTGTGATCGGCTTCGTCGCCGCGCTGAAGATCATGCCCGACCACTACGGCCAGCGGAAACAGCGCTTCGATCTGGCCGGCTACCTGATGTTGGCGTTCGGCATGATCGCCTTGTCATTGGCACTGGATGGCGTCTCGGCAATCAATTCGGCACATGCACTGGTGTTGCTGCTGGCGGTGGTCGGCATCGCTGCGCTGGCAGGCTATTGGCTGCATGCGGCCAGCACCAGCAATGCCTTGTTTCCGCTGAGCCTGTTCAAGGTGATCAGCTTCCGCATCGGCATCCTTGGCAATCTGTTCTCACGCATCGGCAGCGGTGCGATGCCACTGCTGATTCCACTGCTGCTACAGGTCGGCATGGGCCTGAGCCCGATGACCGCCGGCATGATGATGATTCCGGTGGCGCTGTCGGGCATGGCTGCCAAACGTGCGGCCGTCAGCCTGGTGGAGCGCTTTGGCTACCGCCGCATCCTGATGATAAACACGGTCTGCGTCGGCCTTGCGATGGCGAGCTTCGCGTTGATCACCGCCGAGCAACCACTGTGGTTGCGGCTGACCCAGTTGGCGATCTTCGGCGCGGTCAACTCGATGCAGTTCACCGTAATGAATACCGTCACCCTGCGCGACCTGGACACGCACCAGGCCAGCAGCGGCAACAGCTTGTTGTCGATGGTGATGATGCTCGCCACCGGCTTTGGCGCGGCCACCGCCGGCAGCCTGCTGGCAGCCTTTGGCGACCATTTGAGCGGCCACGGCGCGACCGCCGCGCTACACGCCACTTTCCTCTGCGTCGGTGCGATCACACTCAGCTCGACGCTGGTGTTCTGGCAACTGCCCGATAACCGCCCGCACCCGCGGGCGGTGGAAGAAGTTGCCGAGTAAACCCGCCCTTCAGTCCGGCGCTACCTGCGCCTGCTGGCGGCGCTGCGCCTCCAACACACCGGCGATTGCCTCCAGCAACATCTGTGCGGTTACCGGCTTGCGCAGGAAGTCGGCAAAGCCGGCCTCGCGCGCCAGCGGTTCGGCCTCGGCATCAGAGCGCGCGGTCACCGCAATCAACGGCATCTCGTAGCCCATTGCCTTCAACTGCCGCGCGAGCCCGAAGCCATCGATACCGGGCAGGTCCAGATCCAGCAAAGCCACATCGAACTCATGGTTGGACAGCTCCGCCAGTGCCGCCAGGCCATGCGCGGCATGCACCGCGCTATGCCCGTGCACCTCCAGCAAGCCGCGGATCACCGCAGCGATGGTCGGGTCATCCTCCACCAACAACACCCGCTGCGCCGGCAGGTTCATCCAGGCACCACCGGCGGCATCATCATCCATCGAGGTCGGCGGCACCTCCCAGACCAGCGGCAGGTCGACGATGAAACAGGTGCCCTCGCCCAAACTGCTTTCCACATTGATGCTGCCGCCCATCGCCACGCTCAACTCATTGCAGATGGCCAAGCCAAGGCCGCTGCCGCCGTAGCGCGCGGCGGTGCGTGCACCATCGGCCTGTTCGAAGCGCCGGAACAGACGTTGCTGCTGCTCGGCGCTGATACCCGGGCCGGTGTCACTGACCTCGAAACGCACACCCTTGCCGCCGTCCTGCAGGCGTACACGCAGACTCACCGAACCATGGCCGGTGAATTTGATCGCGTTGCCCAGCAGGTTGAGCAGGATCTGTCGCAACCGCATCACATCGCCGGTCAGACGCGTGCGCGGCGCGGCCGCGTTATCGAATTCGAATGCCAGTCCACGCCGTTTCGCCAGCGGCTCTGCCATGCCACGCACGTCCTCCAGCAGCTGCCGCAGTTCCAAAGGCTGGCTCTGCAGCTCCAGCCGCCCGGCTTCGATCCGGGCCAGATCCAGCGCATCGTTGACCAGTCGCAACAGGTGTTCGCCTGCGCGGCGGATCGATTGCGTATAGCCGCGCTGGCGCTCATCCAGCGGTGTTGCCAACAACAGTTCGCTCATACCCAGCACGCCGGTCATCGGGGTGCGCACCTCGTGGCCGAGGGTTGCCAGGAAACGGGTCTTGGCCAGGGACGCCTGTTCGGCCAGCTCTTGCTTGTGGCGGGCCAGCTGCCATTCGTTGCGGCGACGCAGACGCCGTTGGTACAACCATGCGCCCCCCAGGATCAGGGCCACAGCGAACACGATGAAGGTCATCACCCCGGCCGGGCTACGCGCCCACGGCGGTTGCACGCGGAAGGCCAACGTCTGCACCGGCGACCACACGTTGTCCGAGGTGGCGGCCTGTATTTCCAGCTGATAGCGCCCCGGTGGCAGCCGCGAGAACACGCGGTCGCCGGAGGCGCCCACGTCCACCCAGTCCGGGTCATAGCCGGCCAGACGGAAGCGATAGGTATTGGTAGCCGAGTCAGCGAAGGACAGCAGGCGCGCAGCGATCCGCAGGTCACGGTCGCCGTCGAGAATCTGCAAGGGCGACTCCAGCGTGATGTCGCGCTCCTTGTCACCACGACGCACGCTGACCCGCTCGATGATCAGCGGCGGTCGCCGGGTCGATGGCTTCACCCGGCCGGGATCGAACAACACCACGCCATCGGGCGTGCCGCCGGCCAGCTGACCGGTGCGCGCCTGCACCAGCGAGCGGCGGCGGAACTCCTGCCCCGGCAGACCATCATGCACGCCATACATGCGCACCGAACGATTGGCTGGATCGATGCGGATCAGGCCACGCGCACTGATCGCCCACGCCACGCCTTCTGCGTCCACCAGCAAGCCGGTCGCAGCCAGCATCGGAAAGCCCTGCTCCACGCCAACCCGATCAAGCAAGGTCATGCGCTGTCCATCCCACAGATAGCGGTCCATGCGGCCGAGACCGGCAATCCACACCACACCCGTATCGGTGACATGGAAGGTCGAGACGCGCCCGGCTGGCCCGCCCGGCACCGGCGCAAAGCTCCCACGCTGTGACTGCCATGCATGCAGGCCGGTGCCTGTCGCCAACCACAGTTGATCACCCGGGCCACACTGCATGTCTTCGATCAATGCCTCGGGCACGCCGGCTTGCCCTGCTTTCAGCTGCAGCAGCACATGACCATCGGCATCGCGCTGCTGCATGCCGCCGTCTTCGGAATAGATCCAGATCCGGCCGCCATCACAACTGCGCACGATGTCGGCATCACCGAGCATCGCAGCGTCCTTGCCATCATTGCTATGCCAGCGCTGCACGCTGCCGTCACTGGGGTCGTAGCGCACCAAAGCATCCAGGCTGCCGATCCATACCTTGCCGTGTGCGTCCTCAACCAGCGACTGTGGCCAGTTCTTGCCGTCGATCGCCTGCAGATGGTGTTGCACTTCACCGGTGCCGGGGTCGAGCCGATCCAATGCACCGCGCGTACCCACGACCCAGATACCGCCGGACGCGGATGGCGCCAAAGCCAATGCATAGGGATTGCGCAACGAGGAAGGATCATCCAGATGCCGCGACAACACCGAAAACTGCCGCCAGCTCGGTGGCAGATGCCATAGGCCGGCATTGGTGCTGGCAAACCATAGACCGCCTTCGCGGTCCTCGTAGGCGCTGGACCAGTTGGGCTTGACGATCCCGCGCTCCTGCGCGCTGTACAAGGGAACGTTACGCACCACATTGCTGCGGATGCGGCCCAGCCCGGAACGGGTATCCAGCCAGTAACTGCCGTCGGTCGAATATTGCAGCATGTTGAACACATCGCCCGGGGCCGCCCCTGCCCAACTGGCCGCTTCGAAGCGGCCGTCGGCATGGCGCTGGACCACACCCTCGTTGGTGGCCACCCACAGTCGGCCTTGTCTATCCACCTTCAAACCGTTGATACGTGGCGACGGCAGTAGCGCATTGCTGACCCGGTCGAAGCCGGCGCCATTCCAACGCGCCAAGCCGCCTTTGGTACCCACCCAGAGGCTGCCATCGGGCGTCACAGCCATGTAGGTGACCGCCGCCGCCGGCAAGCTGTGGTCGTCGCCGGCTATCGGCATGAAGCGGCGGATATTGCCGTCTGGATCCAGCCGGTGCAGGCCACCGGTGGCGGTACCAAACCACACGCTGCCATCGGGCGTGGAGGCGATGGCCCAGATCGTATTGCTTCCGATCTGCGGATAGGTCTGCTGGTCGAAGAAGGTGAACTTGAGCCGGTCCGGCGACAGCATCACCAGCCCGGCGTTTTGTGTGCCAATCCACAACCGGTTGCTTTTATCTGCGTGCAAACTCCACACCACGTTGTCGCGCAGCCCGTTCTCCGCGCGCCAGATGCGGTAGTTGCGCCCGTCATAACGGGCAAGACCGTCACGGCTGGCCAGCCACAGGTACCCGGTGAGGTCTTCGGCAAAGGCATTGATGTTGCTGGAAGGCAGGCCATCGGCCACGGTCAACTGCCGTGGCTGCGGCGTTGCAGGCACTTCGGCAAGCGCCGCAGCTGACACCAGCAACAGTGCGCTCAGCAACATCCCTGCGAGCCATTTCATCAAACCCAGCCTCCTGCTACGCCGTCCGGCGCGTTTGTGATACCGTCTATTGTGCCTGTCCCGGCGCCAACGCATCAGCAATCGAATCGACCAGCATCTGTCCGGTTACCGGCTTGCGCAGGAACCCCACCATGCCGGCCGCACGCGCCAACTGTTCGGCCTGCACATCGGCGCGTGCGGTAACCGCGATCAACGGGAAGCGGTGGCCGGATCCGCGCAACTGATCGGCCAGGGCAATGCCATCCAACGCTGGCAGATCCAGGTCCAGCAGACCCACATCGAAAGTCTGCTCGCCCACTTCGGCCAAGGCCGCCAGGCCATGCGCGGCATGTATCACCCGATGGCCGCGCGCGGTCAGCAGGCCGCTGATCACCTGGGCCACGGTCGGATCGTCTTCAACCAGCAATATTTTCAGTGGCCGCAGCGCCACCACCGGCTCGGCAACCGCAGCCCCGGCGCTGGTCGAGTGCTGCCATGGCAACGGCACTTCAAGCACGAAGCGTGCGCCTGCACCCAGGCGACTCTCGACGCGGATGCTTCCGCCCATTGCAATTGCCAGTTCCTGGCAGATCGCCAGACCCAGACCACTACCGCCGTAGCGCGATGCAGTACGGTTCCCGTCAGCCTGCTCAAAACGCTGGAACAAACGACTCTGCTGCTCGGCGCTGATGCCCGGCCCGGTATCGCTGACGCTCAGGCAGATACCGCCATGCCCCGGCAGCAGTTGCGCGCTCATCGCGACCTTGCCGCGCTCGGTGAACTTGATTGCATTGCCCAGCAGGTTCATCAGTATCTGTCGCAGGCGCATGGCATCACCCACCACCATCACCGGCGTTGCAAACGGCACCGCAGCCTCGAACACCAACCCGCGACGCTCGGCCATCGGTGCCATCAAGGCGCTGACTTCCTGCAGCAGGCGCCCGAGGTCGAACGGGCGGTTGTCGAGCTCCAGCTTGCCCGCCTCGATACGAGCCAGATCCAGTGCGTCATTGACCAAGCCAAGCAGATGCGTGCCAGCCTGCTGGATCGCGCCTGCAAAGCGTTGTTGGCGCTCATCAAGATCGGTGCCCAGCAACAACTCGCTCATCCCCAATACACCGGTCAGCGGCGTGCGCACTTCGTGACCGAGGGTCGCCAGGAAGCGGGTTTTTGCCTGTGAAGCCTGTTCTGCCAATTCCTGCTTGTGCAGCGCCAACTGCCATTCGTTGCGCCGCCGCTCGCGGCGCTGGTAGCCAAGCACAGCCGCCGCCGCCAGCAATCCGAGCAACAACGCCCATGCCGCCAGTGCCCAGTTGCTGCGCCACCACGGTGGTGCGACCTCGATCTGCAATGTCTGCGGTGGAGTCCATGGACCATCGGCCGCTGCACCCTGCACCTGCATCCGGTAACTGCCGGCAGGCAGGCGCGATACCAGCCGCTCACCATCACTGCCCAGATCCACCCAGTTCTGGTCGTAACCTTCGATCTGGACGCGGAAACGGTGCCGCGCAGGATCGACATAGGACAGCAGGCGTCCGGTCACCCGCAGGTCGCGGTCCTGTGGACCGAGGTGAATCGACGTGCCTTTCAGTCGCTGCTCGCGTGCAGCATCGTCGCGACGCACACCTATCGACTCGATCACCAGCTGCGAGCCCACCGGCGCGGCGATCTTGGCATCGGGATTGAAACTGAGCAGGCCGGTGGCAGACACCGCCAACGCGCGACCGCAGCCAGCATGCGATGGCGGCCGCGCGGTGAACTCGGTATCGGTCAGTCCGTCACCTTCCTCCAGCACCCGCACCCGCGTCGCGCCCGGCTGCCACCACAGCAGTCCGCGTGTCGTAGTCGCCCACAACTGGCCACTGCAGCCAACTACCAGGCCCCCCAACGCTACGGCCGGCACCCCTTCATCGGCACTCAGCCGCTGTTGCAGGGAGAATCCATTCGCGTCATGACCGTAGTGTTCCAGCGCGCCATCACGCGCCAACCATGCGCTGCCATCGGCAAGGAACACCAGGTCATAGACCATCCCCGCCGATACGCCCGCCACGCTGACGAAGCGTTTGCCGTCGAAGCGCTGCACACGGCCGCCGCCAACCAGCCACAGGCTGCCGTCGGCGCCCTGCCGCAGCTGCTCAACCAACTTCTCCGGCAAACCCGAGGCAGTACCCTGTGGATAGGCCGCCAACAAACGACCATCGGCTGCACGGTGCTGCAAACCGTAATTGATGATGGACAGCCACATGCTGCCATCGGCCGCCAGCCGCATCAGATCCGCGCGATTGGTGGGATCGTCGCCGATGCCAAGATCGATCCGACGCACCTGTCCATCCGAGGGCCGATAAAGCGTGACCCCGCCCGCACGTCCCAGCCAGATCACCCCATCGCTGCCGCGCTGCACCGACCAGATGCTGCCTGGGCCGAGCTGCGTATCACCGGCCAGCTGTGACAGCTTGCCGGCCGCATTGAGCTGGTACAGGCCGTGGCCACCGACTACCAGAAAGCCGTTGCCGTCGGCAGCCGAGTTGATCAGGTACAGGCTCTCCAGCGATTTGCCGTCGAGCTGGTAATGGCTGGAGAACCGCGACCAGTCCGGACGCAGATAGGCCACACCTTGGGTCAGCATGGCAGTCCAGATGCCGCCTTCGTGATCCTGCAGCAGATCCAGCACACCGCTGCTGGCGGTCAGGAAGCCGCTGCCGCCATCACCTTCCAGCAACTGCAGATTGCGCGCATCGCCGCGATACAGGCCGGCGGAACTGCCCATCCAATAGCGCCCATCGCGGTCGTGCAGGACCATGGCCGCGCGCGCCTGCGCCGCCTGCGGCCATGGCGCGGCCGACACAGTTTCATCATCGAGTACCCGGTACAGGCCGGTGTCGGTACCTGCCCATATGCCGCCATCGCGGTCGCCGCTGAGGCGGATCACATCCTTGTCTTCGAGCAGTGGCGAACGCACGGCCGCAAACCCGGACCCCGGCCGCCAGCGCACAAGGCCACTGGTGGTTCCCACCCACATGCTGCCGTCCTTGCCGGGCAGCATGGCGTAGATGGTGTCGTCCGGCAGGCTGCGCGGGTCCTCAGGCTGATTGTGGTACCGGCTGATCCGGCCATCGCCGTGCAACAGGCAGATACCGCTGCCGCTGGTTCCCACCCACAGGTCACTGCCCTGCATGGCCAGCGCCCAGACCTGATGTTTGCAGATTGCCTCAAGCTCGGCGAAGCGGGTGAAGCGCTGGCGGTTGGCATCCAGCATCGCCAGCCCGGCGCCGTTGGCACCGACCCAGACCCGGTCCTGCGCATCGATCAGCAGGGTTTCCAAGGTGTTGCCCGGCAACGAGCCCGAGACCTGCGGGTCGTGCCGCCATACCCGCAACTGGGTACCGTCGTAGCGCGCAAGGCCGTCATCGGTGGCCGCCCAGACGTAACCGTGGCGATCCTGGCCCAGCGCAAGCACGGTCCGCGACGGTAATCCTTCGGCCACACCCAGGCGCCGCATGCGCGGTGTTTCGGCCAGATCCAGCGCTGCCGCCCAGCACGGCCACAACAACAGCAGTGCCAGCATGGCCAGCCGTACATCTCGAAAAATCCCTTTCATCAACGCCCCAAACTCCCCGTCGCAACCCACTTGCATCAACCGCCAACCGTCGCGACTTTAGCGCCGCGTCCGGTCCCGGGCAAAGCCACCCGAACCGACTACGTAACAAACCGTTGCGCAATATGCGCACAAACCATCACCTGCATCCGCCTAGAATCCCCTATCCCGACCCGGAGCCGGACCTTGCTGCCACGCCTGCTACTGCTGATCTGCGGCCTGCTGTCCTTTGCCGCCCATGCTGCCAACGAGCGCTACCGGCTCGACCCGGTGCACACCCGGGTGCTGTTCGCCATTGAGCATGCCGGCTTCTCGCATGCACTGGGTACGGTATCCGGCAGCGAAGGCGTACTGGATTTCGACCCGCAGGACTGGGCCAGTGCCAGGCTCGACGTCGCCGTGCCGATCACCCGCCTGGACCTGGGCGATGACAAATGGAACCAGGCCACGCTGGCGCGCAACCTGCTCGATGGCCAGCGCTTCCCGCAGGCACGCTTTGTTTCCAGCCAGGTCGAGCCGATTGATGCCAGCCACGCCCGTGTGTCCGGCCTGCTGACCCTGCGCGGGATCAGCCGCGAGGTGGTGCTTGACGTCACCCTCAATGCCCTCAAACGCCACCCGCTGCCGCCGTTCCGGCGTACCGTCGGGTTCTCGGCGACTACCACACTCAGCCGCGCCGACTTTGGCATCAGCGCCTGGCCGTCGGTGATCGGCGACAAGGTCGAGCTGCGCATCGAGGCCGAAGCCGTGCGTGATGCCGGTGCCGAAGCACCGCCTGCCAACACCGAACCGACACCCGAGCCTGACACCAGTCTCGAAGACGCCGCTGACGCGGCCTTGAAATCAGCAACAGAAACGGAAAAGCAGCCATGAGCCTTGAAAACACCGCGCAACGCTGGGGCAGCCTCAGCAAAAGCCTGCACTGGCTGATCGCCCTGCTGATTCTGGCCTTGGGCATCGTCGGCCTGGTCATGGGCGAGTTCCCGAAGACGCCCAAGTACTTCTGGATCTACACGATGCACAAGTCGATCGGCATCACTGTACTGGTGCTGGTGGCGGTGCGTCTGGTGTGGCGCCTGTATGCCGGCGCGCCGGAGCCGGTTCCCGGCACCCCGAGCTGGCAGGAACGGATTGCCTCGGCCACGCATTGGCTGCTGTACGTGCTGATGTTCGCCATCCCGCTGTCGGGCTGGCTGTACGACTCGGCCAGTGGCCTGCGCCCGTTCAAGCTGTTCGGACTGGTCGAAATGCCCAAGCTGGTTGCCCCCAGCGAGCAGGCCAGCCAGTTTTCCCACGCCATCCACGAATGGGGCTTCTGGGCGTTGATCCTGCTGGTGTTGGCGCATGCCGGTGCCGCGTTCTATCACCACATTCATCTACGCGATGCCACGCTGGCACGCATGCTGCCGCAAGGCTGGCTCAACCTTCCGCAAAAGGATTCCGCATGAACATCAAGCTCAGCTCCCCCGCCGCTGTAGCCGCCGCCCTGGCCGGCATGCTCGCCGTCGCCCCGGCAATGGCAGCCGATTACCAGCAGGCACCAGGCCCCGGCTCCATCCTGGTGTTCGCCACCAAATATGACGGTGAAGTATTCACCGGCAACTTCCCCGGCTTCCAGACCCAGGTCAGCTTTGACCCGGCCAATCCGGCTGCAGGCAAACTGGACGTAACCATCCCGCTGGTCGGCGCCAAGAGCGGCAATACCGACCGCGACTCCACCCTGCAGGGCGCGGATTTCTTCAACGTCGCTCAGTTCGCCCAGGCCCGATACACCGCCAATGGCTTCCGCGCACTGGGCAACAACCAGTACGCCGCCGACGGCACGCTGGAGCTGCGCGGCGTCAGCAAGCCGGTCACCTTGACCTTCACCTGGGCAGCGGGCGCGCAGCCAGTGCTGACCGGCAAGGCCACGGTCAAGCGTCTGGACTTCGGCGTTGGCGGCGGAGACTGGGCCGACACCAAGACCATCCCCAACGAAACCGCGATCAGCACCATCGTCAAGCTAAACGCCAAGTAAAAAGCTGCCCCCCCTCTCCCGCAAGCGGGAGAGGGGCATGTAGTGGCGGCCGCCAGAAGCACCCCCGCCGAGCCCGAACGCCCACACCACCCACCACACAAGAAACAAGAATAGGAGAAAACCCACCCCCCCCCGCCCCCGC
>NZ_JBRREI010000043.1:0-41497 GCF_056760195.1 Stenotrophomonas sp. STEN020 | reverse complement strand
AGCCATGCTCGGCAGGGGGCACTACCGGTAAAGCCTCTGCCGAGCATGGCTCGGCACTACCTGCTGATTACCCAGGGAAAGCCCCTGCCGAGCATGGCTCGGCACTACCCTTTCAGGCGCGGGCTTCCTGCAGCAGCTTGCCGCCGGCCTTCTTCTCGCGCGCGGCGCGGATGAAGCCGATGAACAGTGGGTGGCCGCCACGCGGGGTGGACAGGAACTCCGGGTGTGCCTGGCAGGCCAGGAACCACGGGTGCTGGTCACGCGGCAGTTCAACCACTTCCACCAGCGTGTCATCCATCGACTTGCCGGCGATCACCAGACCCGCGTCTTCCAACTGGGTACGGTAGCGGTTGTTGAACTCGTAACGGTGGCGATGACGCTCGGACACCACGTCCTTGCCGTACAGCTCGCGAGCAAGGGTTCCCGGTTTCAGCCGCTGCTCCTGCAGACCCAGGCGCATGGTGCCGCCCAGATCGGACTTCTCGTCGCGCTTCTCGACTTCACCGGTGGCGGTACGCCATTCGGTGATCAGACCGATCACCGGGTTCGGCGACTGACGGTCGTTCTCGGTGCTGTTGGCGCCTTCAAGACCAGCCACGTGGCGGGCGAAATCAACCACCGCCGCCTGCATGCCGTAGCAGATACCGAAGTACGGCACCTTCTGCTCACGGGCGTACTGCGAGGTCAGCACCTTGCCTTCAAAACCACGGTCGCCGAAGCCGCCCGGCACGAGGATGCCGTCCACGCCATCCAGCGCAGACAGGCCGGACTCTTCCAGCTCCTGCGCTTCCAGCCACTTCAGGTTGACCTTGGTGCGCTGGCGCAGACCGCCGTGCTTGAGCGCCTCGCCCACCGACTTGTACGCATCCTGATGGTCGACGTACTTGCCGACCACCGCGATGGTCACTTCGTCCAGCGGGTGCAGCGCCGCATCCAGCACCGCTTCCCACTCGGACAGATCAGCCGGACCGGCCTTGTCACCCAGCTTGAGCTGGTTGACCACGATCTCGTCCAGGCCCTGCGCGTGCAGGCCCATCGGCACGCGGTACAGCACTTCAACGTCCGGCACGCTGATCACGGCACGCTCGGAAACGTTGGTGAACAGCGAAATCTTGCGGCGCTCCGAATCCGGAATCGCCTGCTCAGAACGGCACAGCAGCACGTCCGGCTGGATGCCGATCGAGCGCAGTTCCTTGACCGAGTGCTGGGTCGGCTTGGTCTTCAGCTCACCGGCGGCCGCGATGTACGGCACCAGGGTGAGGTGCATGAACAGCGCCTTCTCCGGGCCACGCTCGGTGCGCACCTGGCGGATGGCCTCCAGGAACGGCAGCGACTCGATGTCGCCGACGGTACCGCCGATTTCCACCAGTGCTACGTCGAAGCCTGCAGTGGCCTCGTCGATGCAGCGACGGATTTCGTCGGTGATATGCGGAATGACCTGCACGGTTGCGCCCAGGTAATCACCACGACGCTCCTTGCGGATCACGTTCTCGTAGATACGCCCGGTGGTCACCGAGTTCTTGCGGCTCAGGCGGTTATGGACGAAACGCTCGTAGTGGCCCAGGTCGAGATCGGTCTCGGCACCGTCGTCGGTGACATAGACCTCACCATGCTGGAAGGGGCTCATCGTGCCTGGATCCACGTTGATGTACGGATCCAGCTTCATCATGGTGACCTTCAGGCCACGCGCCTCGAGAATCGAGGCCAGAGACGCGGCTGCAATGCCCTTGCCAAGCGAGGACACCACACCACCGGTAACAAAAATAAGGGGGGTCACGGCTCACTGCCTCCCGGAAAGCCCTAGTTTAAAGGTTGTCGCCAAAACACCCAAGCACTGGATGCGGCGGATTAAAAAAAAGACGCCCCGACCTGCGCCGGGGCGTCCTTGAAACTTAAGAAAAACCCAGTCAGCGACGGCGACGGGCTTCCTCTTCCTCTTCTTCACGCGGCGCCGGCTGGTCAGCCTTGGCCTTGTCCTGGGCAGCGGCGGCAGCGCGGCGCTTGGCCTTCTGCTCGGCTTCGCTCTGCGCCTTGTCGACCGGGGCAGCCTGTGCGGCCTCGGCAGCCTTGCCCTTGTCAGCGCTTTGCGCCATCACGAAGGGAACGGCGGCAACCGCAGCGACAACAACACCCAGAGCCAGCAATTTTGACGTTTTCATCCAAAACCTCCTCGGCTTGCCCAGCCAGACACGGCGGGCCTGTTTAGGAACCGTGTACAGCATAACGCGTGACAGCTGCCCCGGCCCTGAATGCCCTGCGTGCAAAAATCGCCGCCAGACCGCACACTCCCACGTCGATTTGCGCCCTACCGAGATCCATGAACGCCCGTTACAACGCCGCTGACATCGAAGTCCTCTCTGGCCTGGACCCGGTCAAACGCCGTCCTGGCATGTATACCGACACCGCCCGCCCGAACCATCTGGCGCAGGAAGTGATCGACAACTCGGTCGATGAGGCCCTGGCCGGCCACGCCAAGACCGTGGAAGTCACCCTGTTCAAGGATGGCAGCTGCGAGGTCAGCGATGACGGCCGCGGCATGCCGGTGGACATCCACCCGGAAGAAAAGATCCCGGGCGTCGAACTGATCCTGACCAGGCTGCATGCCGGCGGCAAGTTCAACAACCGCAACTACACCTTCTCCGGCGGCCTGCACGGCGTCGGCGTATCGGTGGTCAATGCCCTGTCGACGCTGGTGGAGATCCATATCCGCCGCGACGGCGCCGAGCACCGCATCACCTTCCGTGATGGCGACCGCGCCAGCCCGCTGGAAGTGGTCGGCAGTGTCGGCAAGAAGAATACCGGCACCCGCCTGCGCTTCTGGGCCGACCCCAAGTACTTCGATACGCCCAAATTCAATGTGCGCGCACTGCGCCACCTGCTGCGCGCCAAGGCCGTGCTGTGCCCGGGCCTCACCGTCAAGTTGACCGACGAAGCCACCGGCGATGTCGATACCTGGTATTACGAAGATGGTCTGCGCGACTACCTGAAGGCCGAGCTGGGTGAGCGCGAAATGCTGCCAGCCGACCTGTTCGCCGGCAGCGTCAAGAAGGAAACCGAGATCGTTGACTGGGCCGTGGCCTGGCTGCCGGAAGGCGAGCTGGTGCAGGAAAGCTACGTCAACCTGATCCCGACCGCCCAGCACGGCACCCACGCCAACGGCCTGCGTACCGGCCTGACCGAGGCGCTGCGCGAGTTCTGCGATTTCCGCAACCTGCTGCCGCGCGGCGTCAAACTGGCCCCGGAAGACGTCTGGGACCGGGTTGCCTTCGTGCTGTCGTTGAAGATGACCGACCCGCAGTTCAGCGGCCAGACCAAGGAACGCCTGTCCTCGCGCCAGGCCGCCGGCTTCGTCGAAGGCGCGGTGCATGACGCTTTCAGCCTGCTGCTGAACCAGAACGTGGAACTGGGCGAGAAGATCGCGCAGATCGCCATCGAGCGCGCCAGCGCCCGCCTGAAGACCGAAAAGCTGGTCACCCGCAAGAAAGTCACCCAGGGCCCTGCCCTGCCCGGCAAGCTGGCTGACTGCATCAGCCAGGACCTGTCACGCACCGAGCTGTTCCTGGTCGAAGGTGACTCGGCAGGCGGCAGCGCCAAGCAGGCTCGCGACAAAGACTTCCAGGCCATCCTGCCGCTGCGCGGCAAGATCCTGAACACCTGGGAAGTCGCCTCGGGCAGCGTACTGGCTTCGGAAGAAGTCCATAACCTGGCCATCGCCATTGGCTGCGACCCGGGCAAGGACGACCTGTCCGGCCTGCGTTACGGCAAGGTGGTGATCCTGGCCGACGCCGACTCCGACGGCCTGCACATCGCCACCCTGCTGGCGGCGCTGTTCCTGCGCCACTTCCCGTCGCTGGTGGATGCCGGCCATGTGTTCGTGGCGATGCCGCCGCTGTTCCGCGTCGACGTGGGCAAGCAGGTGTTCTACGCGCTGGACGAGGAAGAGAAGCGCTCGCTGCTGGACAAGATCGAACGCGAGAAGATCCGCGGCCAGGTCAGCGTCACCCGCTTCAAGGGCCTGGGCGAGATGAATCCCTCGCAGCTGCGCGAATCCACCATCCACCCGGATACGCGCCGCCTGGTGCAGCTGACCGTGGACGACAGCGAGCAGACCTCGGCGCTGATGGACATGTTGCTGGCCAAGAAGCGCGCCCCGGACCGCAAGGGCTGGCTGGAGAGCAAGGGCGATCTGGCTTCGCTGGAAGCCTGATCCCGAGCAATCTCGCCACACCGAAAGCCCGCCCTCACCGGCGGGCTTTTTGCTGGCCACGCCCCGCTTTTGTAGGAGCGGTGTTAGCCGCGAAGCAAGCACATCATCAGATGGCAAAAGCTGCTGACCCGCCAGCAGCACCAGTTTCGCGGCTTACGCCGCTCCTACAAAAGCAGCCTGCGCCCCAACAAAAAAAACCGCCATCGCTGGCGGGTTTTTCGTTTGCAGATTACGAACCAATAACCTCAGTTCCAACCCACCATTTCGAACAGACGCAGGATCAGGTAAGCACAACCACCTGCCGCCGGAATCGTCAGGATCCACGCCCACAGGATGCGCTCGATCACGCCCAGACGCAGCGACTTGGGGTTCTTGGCGAAGCCAACGCCCATGATCGCGGTGGAGATGCTGTGGGTGGTCGAGACCGGCATGCCGAAGTGCGCAGCCAGGGTCAGGATGGTGGCCGAGCTGGTCTCAGCGGCGAAGCCGTGAATCGGGTGCAGCTTGACCATCTTGTGACCCAGGGTCTTGATGATCTTCCAGCCGCCCGAAGCGGTACCGGCAGCCATCACCACCGCACAGGTCAGCACGATCCACATGGCAATGCCGTTGCCAGCATTGGCATCGGGATGCATGAAGGCCAGCCACGACGGCAGGTCGTTCAATGCACCGGTTGCTTCTGCGCCAACCAGGGTCATCGCGATGATGCCCATGGTTTTCTGCGCATCGTTGTGGCCGTGGGCAAAACCCATGTACGCCGCCGAAACGATCTGCGCCTTGCCGAAGAAGGCATTGACCCAACGCGGGCGTGCCAAGCGGCCGAGCATGCCACCAACGCGGGCCATGCCGGCGATGATTGCCCACAACAGGCACATCACCACGATACCGAGCAGGAAGCCGGCGATCGGTGAGGTGATCATCGGCACGAACACCTTCCACAACAGGCCCTTGTTCTGCGCCCAGTTGCCGACGTTCTGCGACCAGATCAGCGCATCCCAGTTGTTATGTGCAGCGGCAAGACCCGCACCGCACAAACCACCGATCAATGCATGCGAAGAAGACGACGGCAGGCCTTTCCACCAGGTGATCAGGTTCCAGACGATGCCGCCAAGCAGCGCGCACAGGATCACCTGCGGGGTCACATCGACCACATCGGTGTTGAGCAGACCATTGGCGATGGTCAGCGCGACGGCGGTGCCGGTCAGCGCGCCGATCAGGTTCATGAAAGCGGCCAACATCACCGCCCAACCGGGCGACAGGACCTTGGTTGCCACCACGGTGGCGATTGAATTGGCGGTGTCGTGGAAGCCGTTGATGAACTCGAAGACGAGCGCGGCCAGAATCACCACCAGGACGAGGGTGAGCATAGAGCGTCCCCGTCAGCTGTTCTTGAGCACGATCTGGTAAGCCACCACGCCCGCTTCGCGGCAACGGTCGATGGCCTTTTCCAGGATCTCGAAGAATTCCTTGAGCAGGAACATCTGCAGGTTGTCCAAGCGACCGGAGTAGATGTCGCGGTACAGCTCCAGCATCAGACGGTCAGCTTCGTTCTCCAGCGAACGCAGCTTTTCGTTGAGCGCGGTCATACGATCCAGGTTCATGTGGCGCAGGTCGTTGACCATCTCCACGACGACACCTGCGGCCTGCTCCAGCATCGCTGCGCGCGGGGCGAAGTCGATCTGGTCCAGATGCTGCACGGCCAGCGAGTAACGGTCAGCAAACTTTTCGATCTGCTTGGGAATCTTGTACAGCGCCGAACCCAGCGCTTCGATGTCCTCGCGCTCGATCGGGGTCATGAAACTGTCAACCAGCGCCTGGCTGATCTTGTCCGAGGCGGCGCGTTCGCGCAGACGGGCGAGTTTGAATGCATCCAGCGCCGGCTGACGATCGGCCTCACGCATCATGCTGTGCAGTGCCTTGGCACCGTCATAGGCGGCCTGCGCGGCCTCGTCGAGGTAGGTATAGAACTGCTTGCCGGAGCCAAAGATGGTCTGCAACGAAAACATGGGGAGCCTATTCGCCGTCGCGGGAGGGACGGCATCAGGGGCGAATTATGACGGCTAGATGGCATTCAGGGTATTCCCGGCGAGTTTTTTAGCCCTGAAATGTGAACGGGCGGGTGCGCCAGAGCCCCAACGGTTTGCTAATATCGCCCAGCGCCCTCGCGGTGCACCCTATGGAAGACGACCCTTATCCCCCGCCACAGCGCCGGATCCCGCCCCTGAGCGCCCGCCGCAGCCGCAAGCACCCGCCCTCCCTGCCACCAACCCGGGGAGAGACCCGTGTTTGAATTTTTTATCGTCCTGGCCCTGATTCTGCTGAACGGGTTCTTTGCCATGTCCGAGATGTCGGTCATGACTTCGCGCAAGAGCCGCCTCAAGCAGCTGGCTGGCTCCAGCAAGCGTGCTGCGCGCGCCCTGGCCCTGTCCGAGAAACCCGAGAACTTCCTGTCCACGGTGCAGATCGGCATTACCCTGATCGGCATCCTGACCGGTGTTTACGGCGGCGACGCGATCGGCGGTGCCATCGCCCAACAGCTGCAGGCCTTGTTCCCGGCCCTGTCAGCCAATTTCTCGCTGTTTGGCGCGGTACAGCCCTGGTCCGAGTTCCTCGGCAAGACCCTGGCAGTCGCACTGATCACCTATCTGACGCTGATCTTCGGCGAGCTGGTGCCCAAGCGTGTCGCATTGACCCGCTCCGAGGACATCGCCGGCATTGTCGCGGTGCCGATGAGCTGGCTGGCACGCATCGCCGCCCCCGGCGTCTGGCTGCTGTCGCACTCCACCCGCTTGGTACTGCGCCTGCTCGGCCTGGGCAAGACCGAGTCGGCCTCGGTCAGTGAAGAAGAAATCCGCATGCTGGTGGCCGAGAGCCATGAGCAGGGCGTGATCGACAGCCACGAGCGCGACATGATGAACCGCGTCATGCGCCTGGGCGACCGCACCGCCGACAGCCTGATGACCCCGCGCAACCGCATCGCCTGGCTGGATACCAACGCTGATCCGGAAAAGAACCTGCTGGCAATGCGCGACCATTCGTTCTCGCGTTACCCGGTGTATCGCGGCAACGACCAGGACATTGCCGGCATTCTTGAGGTCAAGAGCCTGGTCACCCGCCTCAGCGGCGGCAGCCACAACCTGTTCGAGAACCTGCGCGAGACCCTGTACGTCTCCGAATCCACCCACGCGATGAAGCTGCTGGAGATCTTCCGTGAAGAGCACCAGTCGATGGCGCTGGTGGTCGACGAATACGGCGAGATCCAGGGTCTGGTGACCATCTCCGACCTGATGGGCGCCGTGGTCGGCCGCCTGCAGGCCACCGAGAATACCGACGATGACGCTTTGGTTGTCACCCGCGAAGACGGCTCCTTGCTGGTTGACGGCTCGCTGCCGGTGGATGACCTGCAGGAGCTGATGAACGGCGCCGAGCTGCCGGATGCCGAAGAAGGCGATTACTACACCATCGCCGGCATGTGCATGCACTACTTCGGCCGCATACCGCACGCAGGCGAATACTTCGACTGGGCCGGCTGGCGCATTGAGATCGTCGATCTGGACGGTGCCCGCATCGACAAGCTGCTGCTGCGCCAGCTGCCAGAAGAAGACACTGATGACACCACCGGTTGAACCGGACGGCAGCCCGCCGGACACCGGCAGGACAGAGTCCGGCGGTTACCGCAATGAAGGCATTCGCACGCTGTTGGCGATGTTTGAACGCGGCGACCCGGATGAACACCTACCGCTGGGCAAGGTTCTGCAAGGGCTGGAACAGAGCGCGTTCGGCGTATTTCTGTTCATCGCCATCCTGCCCGCCTTCATCCCGATCCCGGGCATAGGCGGCGCGGTCAGCAGTCCGCTGGTATTCCTGATCGGCAGCCAGTTGCTGTTCGGGATGTCGCGGCCGTGGCTGCCAGGCTTCATCGCCAGACGCGGCCCCAAGCGCAGCACCGTGCACAAGTTCCTCAGCAAGATCAGCCGACCGCTGCAGCGACTGGACCGGATGTTGAAGCCTCGGCTGGCGGTGCTTATCGTGCCACTACCAGCGCGCATGCTGACCGGCGTACTGCTGTTGCTGGTCGGCCTGCTGCTGTCGCTGCCGATTCCATTCACCAACTACCTGTTCGGCTTCCAGCTGCTGTTGTTCGCACTGGCACTGCTCGAACGCGACGGCGCATTGATGCTGTTCAACTGGCTCGGAGCGATTGCCGCCGGCCTGTTTTTCGGCTTCGGCTCCGGCCAGCTGATCAGCGAAAGCATCGCATTGTTCGAACGCATGACCAGCTGACGCCCCCCGGCAGACGGTAGTGCCGAGCCATGCTCGGCAGGGGCTTTACCAGCAAAAACAAACCCCTCCCCAACCCTCCCCTTGGCTACGCCAAAGGGAGGGAGCAACAGCGCAGTGCCGAGCCATGCCCGGCAAGAGGCTATACAAGCAAAATCACCCCTCCCCAACCCTCCCCTTCGCTACGCAAAAGGGAGGGAGCAAACGGCTTACGCCGCTCCCACCCGCTGCCATGCCTGCATCGCCAAGTCGAACGAACGCAGCCGCGCCGCCGGATCATAGATATTGGCAGCCAGCATCATTTCATCTGGGCGATGGCGCTCGACGAAGGCCACCAAGCCTTCCGCCACCTGCGCAGCATCACCGACGATGCTGCAGGCCAAGGCGCGCTCGACACCGACCTTTTCATGCGGCGCCCAGAACGATTCGATGTCATCCACTGGAGCCGGGATACGCCCCGGCGTGCCGCGGCGCAGATTGACGAAGGCCTGCTGCTGGCTGGTAAACAGACGCTTCGATTCAGCCTCCGAGTCACTGGCCACCACGTTCAACGCCAGAATCGCGTAGGGCGCCTGCAAGTGCTCGGAAGGACGGAAGTCGCGGCGATACAGCGCCAGCGCTTCATCCATCGCATCCGGGGCGAAGTGCGAGGCGAACGCAAACGGCAGGCCCATCGCCGCCGCCAGGCGCGCACTGAACAGGCTCGAACCCAGCAACCAGACCGGCACCGGAATGCCGCCACCAGGCACCGCCTGTACCGACTGCCCAGGCTTTACCGGCGCGAAGTAATGCAGCAGCTCGGCAACATCCTGCGGGAACTGATCGGCACTGTCGAAGTAACGGCGCAATGCGCGCGCCGTAGGTTGATCGGTGCCGGGCGCCCGACCCAGACCCAGATCGATGCGATCCGGATACAAGGAAGCCAGCGTGCCGAACTGCTCGGCAACCTGCAGCGGCGAATGGTTGGGCAGCATCACTCCACCCGAGCCCACCCGGATACGCGAAGTGCCACCGGCCACATGCCCGATCAAGACCGAGGTGGCGGCGCTGGCGATGCCGGGCATGTTGTGGTGCTCGGCCAGCCAATAGCGGTGATAGCCCCAGCGGTCGGCGTGCTGGGCCAGCTCCAGCATGTTGGCAAAGGCCTGCTGCGGGGTAGAGCCCTCGCAGACCGGGGCGAGGTCAAGAATGGAAAGTGGGATCATTCTGCGGTCTCCATGGACGATGCCAAGGACATGGGGTTTGTCCTCGCATTCTCCATGCAAGCGCCGCGATTTCCACCGGGACACTGTTTCCCACGCCCTGCCTTACAAGCTCAGGCTTGGGCGTCGTCCTGCCGATCCACCAGCGGCTGCAGTTGTGCGTCCAGCGCCACGCGCTCGTCGAACACGAAGCAGCGGCCGTCATAGCCCTCGCCGCCCACTTCCTCGAAGTAGCCGAGGATGCCGCCTTCCAGCTGCAGCACGTTGTGCATACCGTCGTTCTGCATCCACAGCGCGGCCTTTTCGCAGCGGATGCCGCCAGTGCAGAAGCTGACCACGGTGGCATCGGCCAGCGCCTCGCGGTGCGGCTCCAGCGCGGCCGGCAGATCGGTGAACTTGGCGATCGGCAGGGTCAACGCACCCTCGAAGGTGCCGTGGGCGAATTCCTGCCAGTTGCGCGTATCCAGCATCACCACGCGCTTGCCGTCGTCATCGTGGCCCTGCCGCAACCAGCGCTGCACGGTGGCTGGGGCGACGCTGGGCGCACGCGGGTAATCCAACGGCTGGCCGTCATCGCGGCGGAAGCTGATGATTTCCGACTTGAACTTGGCCTTCAGCTTTGCGAATGGCTGCATCTGGCTGTGGCTGTATTTGATGCGCATGTCGGCAAAACGCGCGTCAGCCTTGAGCTGGCTGTAGAAGCCATCGATGCCTTCACTGCTACCTGCCAGGAACAGGTTGATGCCCTCCTCCGCGATCAGGATGGTGCCACGCAGCTCCAGCGCCTTTGCGCGTTCATGCAAGGTGGCGGTCAAGGCTTCGGCATCAGCCAGCGGAACGAAAAGATAGGCAGCGGTATTAACGATCATGTGCATAGTTTAAACGACCGTCCCCACAGCTGCTGTGGGAGCGGCGTAAGCCGCGAAACTGGCAATGCCCGGAAGGCCCAAAGGCCACCCCCTCCCCAACCCTCCCCTCCTCCTACGGAGCAAGGGAGGGAGCTGAAAGCCATCACCCCCGCAGCAGGAAATACGGCAGCAGCACCAAGGCCGAAACAACCACCATACCGAGCAGCACCGCCACTACAAACAACGGCCGGCTCCGCAACATCGAGCCGAACGTCTCGGCACTACCATCCCGCAACGCCGCCTCGCGCTCGTCACGCACCCGCTGCCCGCGTTCAGCTTGATAGCTCGCCATCAAGCCTTTCGCGCGTGGCAGATCATCGTTTTCGCGCAGCCAGATGCCGCCATTGGAAATTCCCCAGGGGCTGGGCTCGGTCCGATACCAGGCGATGCCATTGCGGTCGAGCAGTTCGCCGACCTCGAAGCTTTCGTCGTCACCGACATTACGTAGATTGAGCAGCAGTTTGGCCATGCCGCAATGATACCCGGCGGCGATGCGCTACCCTGCACGCCCCTTTCCAACGGAGCGCGCCATGCGCCGTCTGTTCATCCCACTGTTGCTGTCCCTGTTGGCCGCCGGCTGCACCCCGCCGGGCCCGCCTCCTGGCGGCACCATTGCCAAGTTCGAGCAGATCGACACCGTGCCCGGCAGCGGCGCTGAAGCGGTGGCCGGCAGCAAGGTCAGCGTGCATTACACCGGCTGGATCTACGACGAGCGCAAGCCCGACAAGCACGGCGAGAAGTTCGACAGTTCGCTGGATCGCGGCGAGCCGTTCAGCTTCAACCTCGGCGACAAGCAGGTCATCCGCGGCTGGGACGAAGGCGTAGCTGGCATGAAGGTCGGCGGCAAGCGCACCCTGATGATTCCGGCCGAATACGGCTACGGCAACCATGGCGTCGGCCCGATCCCGGCCGGCTCCTCACTGGTCTTCGATGTAGAACTGCTCGATGTCAAACCTCGCTGATAAAACCGTTGCCGTCATTGGCGGCGGCCCGGCAGGTCTGTTTGCCGCCGAGCATCTGCGTGCCGCTGGCCTGGCGGTCAACCTGTACGAGGCCAAGGGCTCGCCCGGGCGTAAATTCCTGATCGCCGGCAAGGGTGGGCTGAACCTCACCCATTCCGACCCGCGCCCACTGTTCGACAGCCGCTACCGCGAACGCCAGGTGGAGGTTGGCGCATGGCTGGACGGCTTCGATGCCGATGCCTTGCGCCGCTGGGCGCTGGGTTTTGGCGTGGAAACCTATGTCGGCAGTTCCGGCCGGGTGTTTCCGGTAGACCGCAAGGCAGCACCGCTGCTGCGCGGCTGGGTGCGTCGACTGAAGGAACAAGGCGTGCGCTTCCACGTGCAGCATCGCTGGCTGGGCTGGAACCTGGACGGCAGCCTGCGCATGGCAACCGCTGAAGGCGAAGTCAGCATCAAGGCCGATGCCACGGTATTGGCACTGGGCGGCGGCAGCTGGCCGGAGCTTGGCTCCGATGGCAGCTGGATGCCAGTCTTGCAGGAGCGCGGCGTTGATACCGCGCCGCTACAATCGGCGAACTGCGGCCTCGACATCGACTGGACTGCCCACTTCCGCGACCGTCATGCCGGCGCACCGATCAAACCTGTGGTTGCGCACTGGACCGATCTGCAGGGGCAAGCACAGTCGCTGCAAGGCGAATGCGTGGTCAGTCAGTACGGCATTGAAGGCAGCCTGATCTATGCACTGGCCGCCGACCTGCGCGAAACCCTCAACCGCGATGGTGCGGTGACGCTGGAACTGGATCTGGTACCCGGCCGCGATGAAGCTCGCTTGCTCGCCGACCTCGGCCGCGCCCGCAAGGGCCGCAGCTTCGGTGAACACCTGCGTCGTGCAGCTGGTCTGGATGCAGCCAAGGCCGGGCTCTTGTTTGAAGTGTTGGGCAAGGATGCCGGCAATGATCCTGAAGCTGTCGCGCGCACGCTCAAACGCCTGCCGCTGCAGTTGCTGCGGCCGCGCCCGATGGCTGAGACCATCAGCACGGCCGGTGGTGTAAAGCTGGAAGCGATGGATGACGGACTGATGCTCACCGCACAGCCCGGCGTGTTCTGCGCTGGCGAAATGCTGGATTGGGAAGCGCCCACCGGCGGCTACCTGCTGACCGCTTGCTATGCGAGTGGCCAGCGTGCAGCAGAAGGCGTGATCCGCTGGCTCGGGTAATGCCGACCCATGGTCGGCAGAGGCCTCACCGATAGCGCCGCCCCGTGTAGGAGCGGCGTAAGCCGCGAAGCTGAAAACCAATCCGACCACAAAAAAGCCCGCAGTTTCATCGCTACGGGCTTCGCGGCTTACACCGCTCCTACAGGCTGTCGGGAATCAGCGCATTTTGCTAGTACGCAACGCCGCGATGCGGGCCGGCGGGGTGAACGAATCACTGCGCGCCTCAGCCCAATACTCGCGGAACACGGTGTGTTCGGGCACCTTGTTCAACAACTCACCCGGCCCGAGATAGCGGTACAGGCTGGCCAGCGAGCGAATTTCCACCGGCGATACGCGGCGCAGGATGTGCTCCGGGCCCAGCTCGGACGTATCGTGCAGGCCAGCAGCGCCGAGCAGGTCACGCAGCGCGCGCATGGTGTTCTGGTGGTAATTGAACACGCGCTGGCCCTTGTCGACCGGCTCAAGATGACGCCAGCGGCTCGGATCCTGGGTGGCGATGCCGGTCGGACACTTGTCGTTGTGGCAGCTCAACGACTGGATGCAGCCCAGCGCGAACATATAACCACGCCCGGCATTGCACCAGTCAGCGCCCAAGGCGATGGTGCGGGCAATATCGAAGGCCGTGGTCACCTTGCCGGCCGCACCCAATCGAATGCGATCACGCAGGCCAAGCCCCACCAAGGTGTTGTGCACCAGAATCAGCGCTTCGTTCATCGGCACGCCAACGTGATCGATGAATTCGGCCGGGGCCGCGCCAGTGCCGCCCTCGGCGCCATCGACCACGATGTAATCCGGCAGCATCCCGGTTTCCAGCATCGCCTTGGCGATGCCGAACCATTCCCATGGATGGCCGATGGCCAACTTGAAACCAACCGGCTTGCCACCGGACAGTTCGCGCAGACGCGCAACAAACTGCAGCAGCTCGATCGGCGTGGAGAATGCCGAATGCTTGGACGGCGATACGCAATCCACGCCCATCGGTACGCCACGCGTCGCGGAAATTTCAGCACTGACCTTGGCCGCAGGCAGCACACCGCCGTGGCCGGGCTTGGCCCCCTGCGACAGCTTGATCTCGATCATCTTGACCTGATCGGAGCTCGCGTTCTCGACAAAGCGCGCTTCGCTGAAACGGCCGTTTTCATCGCGGCAACCGAAGTAGCCCGAGCCGATTTCCCAAACCAGATCACCTCCGTTCTCACGGTGATACGGCGAGATCGAACCTTCACCGGTGTCGTGGCAGAAGCCACCAAGTTTGGCGCCCTTGTTCAGCGCACGGATCGCGTTGGCCGACAAGGAACCAAAGCTCATCGCCGAAATATTGAACACACTGGCCGAATAAGGCTTGGCACACTCAGGCCCGATCACCACACGGAAATCGTGGTGCGCAATGCTGGTAGGCGCCAGCGAATGGTTGATCCATTCGTAGTCCACCGCATACGCACTGCGCAGCGTGCCGAACGGCACCACATCCATCTCATTGCGCGAACGCTGATAGATCAGCTGACGCTGCTGACGCGAGAACGGCACATCTTCCAGATCGCTCTGCACGAAATACTGGCGGATTTCCGGGCCGATGGATTCGAAGCCGTAGCGGAAGTGCGCCAACACCGGGTAGTTGCGACGCAGCACACTGCGCCGCTGCAACACATCCCAGGTGCCGAGCACCGCCATCAGGCCGAACAGGCCAACGCCCCAGTACCAAGCAGGCCAATGGGTAGCCAGCGCCAGCGATACTGGCAACAAGATAAGTGCCAGCACATAAACCAGATAACGATGCATTACCGTCCTCAACCTACACGGATGGCGGATTCTACAACCGGTCGTCCACTACTTGCCTCGGCCAGGCCGATTTCACATCGTAGACCACCATGTCCGGCACACCCAAGGCACGGATCTGCGCCACATCGAAGGCACGGAACTGCTGATGGGCTACCGCCAGCACCACCGCATCGTAGACACCTTGCTGCGGCGCCTTCACAAGCTCTACACCGCCCATGTCATGCGCATTGCGCGGATCGGCCCAAGGATCAAACGCATCCACCTGTGCACCGGCGGCCGCCAGCATCTGCACCAGGTCCAGCCCACGGCTGTTGCGCAGGTCAGGGCAATCCTCCTTGAAGGTCACCCCCAGCACCAGCACGCACGCGTTCTGCAACGGCTTGTTCTTTTCTTCGAGCAGGCCACGTACACGGGTGACCACATGCGCTACCACACGGTTGTTGACCTGCCGCGCGGTGTGGATCAGATCCGGGTGGTAACCCACGCTCTCGGATTTATGCAGCAGGTAATAGGGGTCAACGCCAATGCAGTGCCCGCCGACCATACCGGGCCGGAACGGCAGGAAGTTCCACTTGGTGCCTGCTGCTTCCAACACATCCAGCGTGTCGATGCCCAGCTTGTCGAAGATCAGCGCCAGTTCGTTGACCAAGGCAATGTTCACGTCGCGCTGGATGTTCTCCACCACTTTGGCCGCCTCGGCCACGCGTAGCGACGACGCCGGCCAGGTGCCAGCGGTGATGATGCGCCGGTACAAGGCATCAACCACTGCGGCGGCCTCGGGCGTGGACCCTGAGGTGATTTTCTTGATATCAGGCAAACGCCGTTGACGGTCACCCGGATTGATCCGCTCCGGACTGTAACCGCAATAGAAATCCTGGTTGAAACGCAGCCCGGAGCCCTGCTCCAGCAGCGGTACGCAGACCTCTTCGGTGGTACCCGGATATACGGTGGATTCGTAGATCACCAGATCACCACGCTTGAGCACCGCAGCGATCAGCGCACTGGCACCGCGCAGCGGCGCAAGGTCCGGCTGCTCGTAGGCATCTATCGGTGTCGGCACGGTGACGATGAAAACATTGCGCCCAGCCAGCTCGGCCTTGTTCGCGGTGTAGCGGGCATGCAGCGCCGCGCCCAGCTCAGCGTCGTCCAGTTCCAGCGTATGGTCGTGCCCTGCCTGCAACTCTGCGACGCGGGCGGTATCGATGTCGTAACCCAGGGTATCGAGCGTTTTACCGAACTCGACGGCCAATGGCAGGCCAACATAGCCCAAACCAATAATGGCGATCTGCGGCGCGGCCGCGGCGGTGATCTCGGCACTCATGCCATCCCCTGAGGTTGCGAACTGGTGCCCGGAGCCGGAATCGAACCGGCAAGGCCTTGCGGCCGGCGGATTTTAAGTCCGATGCGTCTACCAGTTTCGCCATCCGGGCATCGCAATAGCGTGCCTGATTGCGGCCCAATTGTGAATCACGAAGATTGGCGGCGGCGCTGAACCGGCCGCCAGCATGATCTCAGCCGATCGCCCGCGAGTAGCGCGCTGGCTGCTGCGCGGCCTTCAGATAACGGTCAAAGCACATCGCGATCAGGCGCAGCAAGGGCCGGCCCTGTTCGGTGGCTGCGACCACGCCATCGCTGTAACTGGCCAAACCGTCGTCCTGCAGGTGCTGCAATGAAATCAGCTCCTCGGCAAAGTAGATGTCGAAATCGACATCATGCCGCCGCGCCAGCGCACGGCCGTCCACGCTGCCATGGCACATCAGCTGCTGGATCAGCTCCGCCCGCAACATATCGTCCCCATCCAGTTCCAACCCGCGCCACACCGGCACGCCCCCCTCGGCAATCTTTGCTTCCCAGTCCTTGAGATCGCGCGGATTCTGGCTGTAGCTGCTATCGATATGACTGATCGCACTGACCCCCAGCCCCAGCAGATCGCTGTCGGCGTGGGTGGTGTAGCCCATGAAGTTGCGATGCAGGCTGCCTGCACGCTGCGCGCGCGACAGGTCTTCTTCCGGCAACGCGAAATGATCCATGCCGATGTACTGGTAGCCAGCCGCCGACAGCCGTTCAACAGCCAGCCCCAGCAACGCCAGCTTCTGCTCCGGGTCAGGCAGGTCGCGGTCCTGGATCTGCCGTTGCGCCTTGAACATATGCGGCAGATGCGCGTAGCCATAAATCGCCAGGCGATCCGGGCGCGCTTGGATCACTGTATCCAGCGTGCGGCCAAAGCCGGCTAGCGTCTGCAGCGGCAAACCATAGATCAGGTCCACGTTGACCGAACGCATGCCATGGTCGCGACATGCCTGGATGATGGCCATCGTCTCATCCACTTCCTGCACGCGGTTGATCGCCTGCTGCACCTGCGGGTCGAAGTCCTGGATGCCGAGGCTTGCGCGATTGAAACCGAGCTCTGCCAGCACACCGATGTCGTCGACGCTGACCGAGCGCGGGTCCAGTTCTATCGAAAAATCGCGTGCACTGCTCTGACTGAAATTGAACAGTTTCTCCAGCCCACCAATCAATCGACGCAGCTGATCGGGGGCCAGGAAGTTGGGCGTGCCGCCGCCCAGATGCAGCTGCACCACTTCGCGCTCGCGTGCGAACAGCGGCGCCAACCAATCCGCTTCCACCAGCAGCTGATCGACATAACGTTCGCCCTTGCTGCGGTCGCGGCTGATGACGCGGTTGCAGCCACAATAGAAACACGGACTGCTGCAGTACGGCACATGCACATATAGCGACATCGGCCGCCCTACCGCGTTGCTGCGCGCTACCGCCGCGCAGAACTGCGCCTGCCCGTAACCGTCGTGAAAATGCGGTGCGGTTGGGTAGGACGTATAGCGTGGACCCGGCCGGTCATGCCGGAGCAGCAGGTCCGCATCGAAGGTCCAGCCAAGGGCATTTGAGGTCGGCAGCGGCATATTCATACCTCCCAGCTTGCCCCCGCCCAAGCGCGCTCGCCTTGAGTTAGATCAATTCATCCATTCATGAACGGGCCCGGCCGGCCTTCCGTTCAGAGTATCGGGAACGAAGGGGTGTGGTAGCGCCGCCAGATCGAGCCGGCGACCCGCCCCGCCGCCTCATCGGCCAAGGCCTGCATCGCCGGGTTACCCAGCTCCGCCGTGGTCTGTGCAAACAACGCCAGCCAGCGTTCGAACATCGGCCACTCCAACCCTGGGATGGCTAAGTGCTTGGGCATAGGCGCGCCATTGAATCGCGAGGTTCCGCGCAGCAGGGCCGACCAGAAATCGATCAGCTGCAGAAGATGTACCTCCCAGTCGTGCACCCGCGCCTGGAATATCGGCCCGAGCACCGCGTCCTGGCGCACCCGCGCGTAGAAACGCCGCACCAGCTGCTCCACCTCTTCCTCACTGCAAACATCTGGTCCAGCCCGCACAACACACCTCCTGTTACCTGACCCAAACCGACCATGCCCAGCCCCGCCCTGCTTGATCAGGATCAACGACGCCCGCGGGCACAGCCCCTAGCCTTGCACACCGGGTCACCAGCTGGCGCTGAACCGCAGTGCTGCCAACCCGATTCTATTCCTTCGCCAAGAGGCCCCCGGGAATCCACGATGACCGCTTCTGCCGACTCCAGCATCCGCCACCCGCTGCCAATGGTCCAACGCCTCGGCGCCGTGGTGTGGCCCAGCTTTTTTACCGCGGCGGTGATGTCGGCGGTGTTTTTCGCATTCATCGACCCGCTGGAACTGCAGCAGATCAGCTTCCCGCAGCACGTAATCAGCCGTGAAGTGGGCTACTCGCTGGGTTTCTTCATGTTCTGGGCCGGCACTTTGTGCGCGTGCGCAGTGACAGCGCTGCTATTGCGTCCCGCGCGCGAGCAGGAGGAAGTCTTCGAATGAAGCCTGTGCGCAGCATCGGCGAAGCCAGCGCCGGCACCGCGCGCAGGCGCGACAGGTTCCGCCAACTCACCAGCTTGGCGATGCTGGCGGCATTTTATGGTCTGCCCTGGCTGCACTGGGCCGGCAAGCCCTGGTTGCTGCTCGACATCGATGCACGCCAGTTCCAGGTCACCGGTATCTCGATGCAACCGGAGCAGTCAATACCGTTGCTCTGGCTTGCCTTGGCCACACTGGCCCTGCTTTGCCTTGCCACCAGCCTCTACGGGCGCCTGTGGTGCACCTATGCGTGCCCGCAGACGGTATTGACCCGCCTGTTCCGCAGATTGACCCGCCTGACCGATTTCAAAGGCAGGGCGAAGCCGCTGGGAACACCGCTTCGACACGCATTGTGGGCGGCAATCTCGCTGTGGACCGGCATCAGCTTTGTGGGTTACTTCACGCCTATCGCAGAGCTTGCGCACGGCGTACTCACACTTACGCTCAGTGGCTGGGAACTCTTCTGGATCAGCTTCTACGGCCTGGCAACCTGGGCAAACGTGGTGTATCTGCACGAACAGGTCTGCAGCTATCTCTGCCCTTACAGTCGCGTGCAACCGCTGATTGCCGATGCACGCACTCCCTGCATTCAGTACAACGCACCGCGCGGTGAGCCGCGTGGCCAGCGCGGCCAGGACAACGCCAGCGTGCTGCACCGCTCACGCGGACTGCTGGATGCAACCACTGCGGCCGACTATGTGTTCCGCGCCGCCCACCCGGCCATTGCCGGCGCCATGCCCAAATTCAGCCCGGTACACCTGGGTGACTGCACCGACTGCGGCGCCTGCGTTGCGGCCTGCCCGATCGGGCTGGATATCCGCAACGGTCGCAGCAGCAGCTGCATTGAGTGCGGCAACTGCATGGATGCCTGTGACGATGCCATGGCCAGCAAGCACTACCCGCTGGATCTGATCCATCGCGCCCGCCCAGCATGCGAAGTAGGTGACGCCAGCGCATCCAGATTGCGGATCAAACCATTGGCGTTCGCCGGCCTGATGGTTTTGTGTATAGGCTTGGCAGTATTCACAGCCGCAAGCCTGCACTGAGCAACGCCAGACAATAAGCCGCAAAGAAGCAGCCTGTACGCAATTTCATTCACCTTGACGGCACAAGCTTCACCTCGTGCAAAGCAACCTGGCATTGTTTTGCGGGAGCGGCGTCAGCCGCGAAGCTGACATTGCGCAAAAAGCCCGACACCTGCGCCACCTTATAATCAACATGCTTCGCGGCTGACGCCGCTCCCACATTTGCCGTCGCCACAAGTGTCGTTACACTCGCCGTGCATGCATACCCTTGAAGATCTGAAAAACGGCGCACTCAGCGGGGCCCAATCTGTTCGACTGGTCAACCAGGGCCTGACCGAGTTCCCGCAGGCGCTGTTCGCCCTCGCCGAGACGCTGGAAGTGCTGGATCTCTCCAGCAACGAACTCAGCTCCTTGCCCGATGACATGCGGCGACTGCACAAGCTGCGCATCCTGTTCTGCTCCAACAACCCGTTTACGCAATTGCCGGTTGCACTTGGCGACTGCGAGCAGCTCGAGATGGTCGGCTTCAAGGCCTGCGCGATTGCGCAGGTATCCGCACACAGCCTGCCCGCGCGGCTGCGCTGGTTGATCCTCACCGACAATCAGCTTCGTGAGTTGCCAGCGGCGCTTGGCCAACGGCCACGACTGCAGAAGCTGATGCTTTCCTGCAACCAGCTCACTGCCCTGCCCGACCTGAGCAAGTGCAAAGCACTGGAGCTGTTACGGATTGCCAGCAACCATTTCGATGAAATTCCAGCAACCTTGCCTGCATTGCCGAATTTGGCGTGGCCGGCATTGGCCGGCAACCCGCTGACGGCGGATGCCGAACACACTGCACTGGCGGATGCGCATCACCACGCCGTCCACTACGACGATCTGGAGATCGGCGAGCTGCTGGGCGAAGGGGCGAGTGGACACATCCACCGCGCCATGCTCAAGCAAAGCAATGAAGCAATTGCCGTCAAAGTATTCAAAGCGGCATTTACCAGCGATGGGACGCCGCAGTCTGAGCTGGCCGCCGGGCTGGTCGCTGCCGGGCATCCGAACCTGCTTGCGCCACTGACTGTAGTTGAAGGACAACCGCAAGGCCGCTTGGCGGTGGCGATGCCCTTGCTTTCCTCGCAATACGTCAACCTGGCCGGCCCGCCCAGCCTTGCCAGCTGCACGCGCGATGTCTATGCAGCGGATACGCGCTTTACGCCCGCCATCGCCGAACGCCTGCTGGGCTGCATCCGCGCGGCGCTCACCCACCTGCATGCGCAGGGTGTGCTGCATGGCGACCTGTATGCCCACAATATTTTGTGGAATCCGGCCAACGGCGAGGCAGTACTGAGCGACTTCGGTGCAGCGATGTTGACTGGCGCGTTGCCACCTGCACAACGCACACAGCTGCAGGCAATCGAGTGGCGCGCATTCGCCCACCTTGAAAATGAAATCGCGGCGCGCATCAGCAACTGACGGCAGGCCTTGCCTGCCACCCACACACCTGCGCGACCTGTTTTGAACTCGCGCTGGCATTGCGCGCATGCCAACGCGCCGCAGCCACTCGAAAGCGAGCGTCCGACGTGCTTTTTCCTCTGAACCGGGGATTACGTGGATCGACAAAGAATCACAGGCAACAAAAAAGCCCTGATTTCTCAGGGCTTTTTGCTTACTACTTGGAGGCCTGGGTCGGAATCGAACCGGCGTACGCGGATTTGCAATCCGCTGCATAACCACTCTGCTACCAGGCCAAATAATTGCACCGCCGAAGCACTACACCGCCTCGACATGAAAAGACCCCGCTGCGGGGGCCCTTTCCGATTTGGAGCGGGAAACGAGACTTGCACTAGGCGCGTAAGTCGTTGTTTCCCGAACAGTTTCTTCGCCGAGGTGCTCAGCGAGGACCTCAATTGTAGCCTTGTTTTTGGTCCCCGGCAACAAGATCGTCCAAAGACTTCCACTGACGGCCATAGACCCGTACTCAGCGCACCGGACCCACACCCAGCACTGCGTCGTCCGCGACAGTCTCGAACTGGTCGCCTACGCCTTGCCCTCTGCTTCCGCACACCATCAACACGATGACGACCGAGCCGATGCTCTTGGCGCCGGCCTATCGCGGATGCCGTCTAGGACCGTCTAGGACCCACACGCGCCGCGCATTGCCGGTCTGCTCAAGTTGCGCCGAAAGAACGCACACCCTAGCCGTGGCAAGCCGGCGCACGATTCTTTGTCGATATATCAGGATGCTCGGGCAAGCATGACAGGCGTGGATTCACTACGTCCGGCTGGACGTTGGACAGCGATTGCCATCCCCCTCGTGCCCGGTGAAACCGCTGGCATATCACGTCATACCTAGACGGTTTTGCAGGGACCGTAACTTCTTACGACCCTGATAGCGTGAGCGTAGCTGTCGAGTCTGCTTTCCGACGCTCGACCATCTAGCGATCGATGAATTTTTGCACATCGAGCACACGACGGCTACCAGTAGCGCGAACTGGTGAGAAGTACTCAAGCCCCATGACGAAGCGGGCATCGGAACTCGCTTCCTGCACAGGTAACAGGCCGACCATGAGGTCGGCGGCAAAGGAGTCGGCCATGTAGTTCTTCTCCTGGAAGGAGACCGAGCATGCACGAGAACAAGAATGATGCACCCACATCAAAGGTGTTCTACCGCCCGATCGAAGCGTCCATCCGCTGGGCTGGGCTGCTGCGATATGAGCAAGTGATCCTGGCCTCGGTTTCGTCGCCAAGGAATCTTCCGCAATCGCTGGACTGCCCGCGCTGGGGCGAACTGCGGCTGTACACCGATCGCATCTACGACGGCATCCTCAATGGGGAACTGCCCTTCGGGCAGAACGGCATCACCGCACGCGACATCGCGCTGATCGAATCCCCTGACCTGACGGTTCGTCACGTGGATCTGAAGCGTTGGATGCGCCAGCACTACCCCGAGCAGCGGCCCGGCTTTCTCTTCTGCCGCAGCGAACGCATCGCCCATCCCTTCATCTCGCTGGAGACCGGCCAAGCCATGCTCGTCGAGCGCTTGGCCCTCAAATCCGCCCTGGAGCAGTGCAAGCGTCAACTGCGCGAGTTGCAGGACCAGCACGACGCGCTGCTCAAGCAGTCCACGGTGATTCCTGCATGCGCCCAGTGCCCGATCAGCGACCGTGCCGAGGCCACGTACCTGCACATCATCGGCACGATGCTGGAACTGATGCTCGGCCAATCCCCGTCGGGCACACCGTACTCCAGCTTCAACAGCCAGGAATCCATCGCTACCGCGATGATCGCGCATCACGGCGAACTCATGGGCATTACGGATCGCACGCTGCAAGCCAAATTTGCGCAAGCCCGACGCAAGCTACGGGCCGCCGTTTCTTGATGTTTGCAAGCCCGTATCTGCGGTCGCGGAAACCGCATTTACGGTGGTCTGGGACAGAAGCCGACATTTGAATAGGTGTCACGCCAACAAACGCCACTGAGCGTTCAGGAGTGACCGCCATGTCGCAAGCACCTGTACTGCCGCCCAACGAGCGCCGCATCCTGCGCCTGGAAGAAGTCGAAGCGAAGTCCGGCTTCAAGCGCGCCCACCTCTACAACCTGATGCGCGCCGGCAAGTTTCCCAAAGCGTTGCGCCTGGGCGTGCGCGCCGTCGGCTGGGACTCCATCGAAATCGACCAGTGGATCGCCGAGCGCGTCAACAGCCGGGCCTGACCCGTTCTCCCGCGGACTTCCCATCCTCACACGGAGAACGCCATGCAGGTTGTATCCATTGTCTCGACCAAAGGGGGCGTCGGTAAAACGACCACGGCCGCCAACCTTGGCGGGCTCGCCGCCGACGCGGGGCTGCGCGTGCTGCTGCTCGATCTCGACGTGCAGCCCACCTTGTCCTCGTACTACGAGTTGGCCCACCGCGCGCCCGGCGGCATCTATGAATTGCTGGCCTTCAATGAGCGCGACCTCGGCCAGCTCGTGTCCCGCACGATCATCACAGGCCTGGACCTGGTGCTGTCCAACGACCACCGGGGCGAGCTGAACACCTTGTTGCTGCATGCGCCGGACGGACGCCTGCGACTACGGCACCTGCTGCCGGCACTGACTCCCCTCTACGACCTGGTGCTGATCGACACCCAGGGCGCACGCTCGGTGACGCTGGAGATGGCGGTGCTCGCCTCCGATCTCGCGTTGTCGCCCGTGACCCCGGAAATCCTCGCCGCCCGCGAACTGCGGCGCGGCACCATGCAGTTGCTGGAGGACATCGCCCCGTACCGGCACCTGGGCATCGAGCCGCCGCCGCTGCACCTGCTCATCAACCGGGTCCACCCGGTGTCGGCGAACGCCCGGCTGATCCAGCAGGCCCTGCGCGAGCTGTTCCAGCACCACACCGGCATCCGCGTGCTGGCCACCGACGTGCCGGCCATCGAAGCCTATCCGCGCGCCGCGACGCGCGGCCTGCCGGTGCATCGGGTCGAGTACCGCCAGCCACCGGGCAGAGTCGCCCCCGCCGCGCTCGACACCATGCGCGGCCTCGCTGGCGAACTGTTCCCGCAATGGCAGCACCGATTTGCCACGGTGTCCGGCCGCCCGCCATTTCCTCTTGATACCGGGAGGCCCCATGGCGAACGCACATGAACTGGCCCGAGGCCACAAGCGGCTACGCGCCCTGATCGAGTTCGCCGTCGGCGAGGGCTGGCACGTCAAGCGCACGCCAGGCGGCCACCTCAAATTCACCAAGGCCGGCTGCGCCGCGATCTACACCAGTTCGACCGCCAGCGACCACCGGGCGGCCCTCAATGCCCGGGCGCAGATCCGCCGCGCCGAGCGCGAGGCCCGATCCCCAGCGCAGGGAGGCCGCCATGGTTGAGATGACCTCCCAGCAGATGGCCGGCAAGCTGCTCGCGGCCGGGTTCGAGCGCAGCGGCCCATCCACCTCGGCCTTGAGCGACCCGATCGCCGACACGCCCATGGTCGTGACCCTGGACCAGTTGCGTCCCTACGACCACGACCCCAGGAAGAAGCGCAATCCGGCCTACGAGGACATCAAGGCGTCCATCCGCGAGCGCGGCCTTGATGCGGCGCCGGCGATCACCCGACGCCCGGGCGAGGGCCACTACATCATCCGCAACGGCGGCAACACACGCCTGGCGATCCTGCGCGAACTGTGGTCGGAGACCAAGGACGAGCGGTTCTTCCGCATATCGTGCCTGTTCCGGCCCTGGCCCAGCCGCGGCGAAGTCGTGATGCTGACCGGCCACCTGGCCGAGAACGAATTGCGTGGGGGCCTGACGTTCATCGAGCGCGCCCTCGGCGTCGAGAAGGCGCGCGAGTTCTACGAGCAGGAAAGCGGCGCCGCCCTGAGCCAATCCGAGCTGGCCCGCCGTCTCGCCGCTGATGGCTTCCCGGTCCAGCAGTCGCACATCAGCCGGATGAACGACGCGGTGCGCTACCTCCTGCCGGCGATCCCGACCGTGCTCTACGGCGGGCTCGGCCGCCACCAGGTCGAACGCCTGTCGGTCATGCGCAAGGCCTGCATGCTCGCGTGGGAGCGCTACGCCAAGGGCCGCACGCTGGTACAGGACTTCGACGACTTCTTTCAGGAGGTGCTGTCGCAGTTCGACACGCAGGCCGACGAGTTCGTCCCCCAGCGCGTGCAGGACGAGCTGATCGGCCAGATGTCCGAGCTGCTCGGCATCGACTACGACGTGCTGGCGCTCGACCTCACGGAATCCGAAAGCCGCCATCGCGCCCTGGTCAGCGATCCGACCCCGCCATCGGCACCGCCCGCACTTCCTGAGCCTGGCACCGTGGCCCGCCCGCCCGCCGCGCCGGCCCCATCGGCCCCGACGCCGGCGGCCATACCTGGGTCGCGCGAGCGCAAGGACAGCTCAGGGACGGACGGCTCGCCCGCAGGAAGCCCCGTGGCGGCTCCTGGTGATCTGCTGCAGGGGCACATCGTTTCGCCCGCACCTACGACGGAGCGGCTGCAATCCATTCAGCGGATGGTCGCCGACGAGCTGGGGGATGCGCTGCCCGATTTCTCGGCCAACGTCTTGCAGTCCATTCCCGTCCAGGCAGGCGGTCTCTACCCGATTTCCGACGTCTGGCACATCGACGCGGGCCTGGACACGCCCGATCGCCTGCGCATCCACATCGCGCAGTTCGCACGCGAGATCGCGGGTGAGGCAGGCCTTAATCAGTGCATCGAGGACCGCGCGGACGGCGTGGGCTTCGCATGCCATGCCAGCGCGCAGCCCCCATCACCCCAGGGCCGCGGCGTGCTGGCATTGCTGGCGAGCCTGGCAGGCCAGAGCTTCACCGATGCCGATCTGGACGGCGGGCAGCTTGCCGCCGAGCTGCCGGCGCTGCTGCACGGCCAAGGTGATGCGACACGCCGCTTGAGCGACACCGCGCTGGTCAAGCTGTTCCGATTGCTGCGCCTGGCCCGGCGCCTGCTGGACCTGGAATCCGGCGTCGCAGGCCCTGGGGCATGAAGGAAGGAGACCCGCATGTCCGCCCCGCACCCGCTCAATCAAGCCGTCATCGCCCAGGCGCTCTACGACCTGCGCAACGGCCAACTGCGCCGCTGCAAGGCGATGGGCTTCAGCGAGGCCGAGCTGGATGCGCTCAAGCATCCCGCCATGGTGAGCGTGCTGGCCAACGCCAATGTCTCGTGGTGTTCCGTGTCCGTGAACCGCGAGGTGCTCCGGCGTCTGCTCTCGCAGGCGCAGGACGTGGAGAAGGAAATCGCGACCGTCGATCGCATGTTGCGCCTGGGGGCCAGCACGGAGATGGTCAGCCGCTTCTATGGCCTGACCCATCAGGAAGTCGCCCTGCGCCGTGAGGTGCTGGGCCTGCCCAAGCGAAAGGGGCGTCACCCTGTCCTGGACGAGAAGCAGGACGTCGAACTGTGGCGGCGCTGGAAAGCGCTCACCAGCAGCAGGAATGTGGACTTGGAGGACGAGACCTCGATTCTCGACGCGGCCATGGACCTCGCCGAAGGCATGGATTTGCCGCTGTCGGTGGTCTGGGCCGCGATCAAGTCGTGGGTCGATCAGGGACTGGGTTGAGCCATGGCCGTGGACGACACCGCACCACGCCATGGCCCCGTCGCACTCGCTGACCTGTTCGACGCGGCGCTGAAAGACCTTGCGCCCAGGCCCAGCCCGCCCACGCCCACGCGCATGCCTATATCTGCGCCGTCACCTGCGACACCGGCTGCGTCCGGCGATGCGTTCCTCTTCAGCGGCAACCGGCATGAGACTGTACCGCGGCGGCTGTTCCTCGACCGCCGCCTGACGCCGCTGGAGCGCAACGCCTGGCAGGTGTTCCGGCTGATGCTCAACGACGACGGCGTGACCGCATTCCCCACCTATGAGCAGTTGCGGCCCTGGCTGGCCTCGATGCCCTGCGCCGGGCAGGCCTCGCACGAAACCGTGGCGCGAGCCCTGACGCTGCTGCGGCTGACCCGATGGCTGAGCCTGGTGCGGCGACGGCGCGACGCCAAGACCGGCCGCATTCTCGGCAATCTCTATGTCCTGCACGACGAGCCGCTGACCCCCTTTGAAGCGATGCAGCTCGACCCGGACTACCTGCAGCTCGTCAGCCAGGCGCTCGGCCATTCGGCCAAAGCCGTGCAGATCGTGGGCCTGCACACCCTCAAGGAAATCGGCGAAGACCCGATGCTGGCCGGGCGCACCCTGCCGTCGAGGCTGCAAGTCCTGGCCGAGCGCCTCGCCAGCCAGGGCGTCGGGGCGCACGAAAGTTATCCACAGGAGGATGCCGCACACGAATCCGAAGAAGGGCCGACGAGCCTTCTTCGGAATTCCGATGACCCCACTTCGGAATCCGAAGCAGGGTCGAAACCCGCGCCAGACGCCTCTCTTCGGAATCCGAAGCAGGCCCGTACAGTACGTAGTAGTCGTATCAATGAAGTACGTACTACCGCGCAGGCACAGGCGCAGGCGCGCGCGCTGGGCGACCTGCAATGGCCCAAACGCTTCGCGGAACTGAAGGCAGAGCAGCAAACAGGTGCGCGGGTGGCATTGCAGCAGGTCGATGCCGCGCTGAGGCAGGCCGTGCTGGACGAATGGGCCGCACGATGCAGCAGCCACGGCATCCGCAATCCTGCGGGGTATCTGTTCGGCATCATCCAGCGGGCCATCCATGGCGAGTTCAACGCCTGGGCCAAGAAAGACGCGCCATCGGCACACGCTCCGCCGAATGAGCGGCCACCACCAGCACCGCCACCATCCCAGCCGCAGGGCAAGCCGGTGCCGCCAGAAGTCGCCAGGCAGCACATCGAGCGGCTGCGCAACCTGCTCGCCAGCAAGTGAGCGGGCCTGCAAGGCGGTGAAGTGGATGCCAGTGGCTTCCCGTAGAGCTATCCCCAGGGGATAGTTCCACTGACGGCTACACGTCGAACCGCAGCACGCCAGGCCCCGATCGCCTGCGGCGGGATCGGCCCTGTCCGCGCTTGATCCGGGCGCGCAGCGTTCCTTGGCGCTCCATGGAACTATCCCCTGGGGATAGTTCCACTGACAGCTACGACGTCGAACCGCTGCACGCCAGGCCTCGATCGCCCGCCGTGGGATCGGCCCTGTCCACGCTGATCCAGGTGTGCAGCGTTCCTTGGCGCTCCATGGCGCTATCCCCTGGGGATAGCTCGCGCCGCATGCGCCCGCCGCGTGAACCGGGGACTGGCGGGTTTCGGTTTGTTGACTGACTGCCTTCCGCCACCTGCCGAAGCTGTCCGCTCTTTTCCAACAACGAGCGGACACCATGGCAACCACCAACGAACCCCTGCAACTGAATCTCGGCTCCCTGCGCAGCGCGATGTCGCTGACGCTGCACACGCACCACGCCTCGCGCATTTGGCACGGCCGCGCCGCCGCCGAGGGGCGACCGGGCATCGTCGGCCTGAACGGCTACATCGCCCAGATGAACAAGATGCGGCGCGGCTCGGAGCAGGACGACCCGTACAGCGACTTCTGGATGCTGCGCATCGAGGACAAGCTCGACCAGACGAAGGCCACGCTGCAATCGCTGCGCGAGCAGGTGGACCAGGCCCTGGCGAGCGTGCCGCCGGCACTCACCCTGGGCGAGAACCTCAACGTGCAGCCCGTCAAGCTGCCGCTGTTCGTCAATGCGCAGTTGGGCTTTGCCGCGGTGTATCTGCTGGCCGACTACGACGACATCGCCCGCAAGCTGATCCTCGCGCACCACACCGCGCTGATCGATCGCTCGACGCTCGAACGCTGGCTCAACGAAGGCGCCCATGCACTGCGCAGTCTTTTCAGCCTGGCGCAGCAGTACCGCTACTCGGGCTGCACCCGCGACGACTTCGCCGCCAAGAATGCCGCAGCACGGGCGGCGCTGGAGAAATTCGGCGAGTTGCCGCAGGACGTGCTGGAAGGCACGCGCCGCTCGAAGTTCGCGCCGCCGATCGTGCGCCGTGGCCTGCAGCAGCGCGGTGACGGTCCTGCCGCAGCCGCATTGCCCAGCGACGAGGCCACCACCACCGAGGCACCCGAGACTACCGCGGACGAGGACGCGCAGGCATGAGCGACCCGAACCGCGACACCCGCTACTTCCGCCCGCTGCAACAGACCGCCTTCATGCGGCTGGAACACGCAGGCTCTCTAAAAGGCCTTTTGAAGCCCTTTAAAGGTAAAGGGGACTTGGAGGTCTGGGCCAGCCAGTGCTTCGCCATGCGCGACGAGTTGATTGGCTTGGCGCAGCGACAGGTGCTGCCACAGGCGGTCGGGCATCCCTTCCACCTGCTGCCCATCGAGTTGGCCCAGCAGACCACTGGCGCAGGCACGGTGTTTTTGCGCTGGCGCAAGCACGACCGCTCGGCCATGGGCGTCGCCTTGTGGCAGGAGCTGATGGCGAGTACCAGCACGCCGGTCAACCTGCTGGTCGACCTGCACGCCATCGAGCTTCAGCGCATCACGCTGAACATGCAGATCAGCTTGTTGCACACCTTGGGCCGGCAGGCGCAGGAGTGCGCCAGCAAGGCCGCCGAGGCGGAAGACGCCTACCTGCGCCGGCTCAAGTCCATGCCATCCGCCATGCGTGATCGGTGATCGCGCCACGCACCCCAGCACGCGCCCGCCGCCAACCAGGTGCGGGTTTTTCAACCACCACGGAGATTGCAACATGAGCACGCACTTTTCTGGCGAGGGCAACATCGGTTCGCCCCCCGAGTACCGGGAGTTCCCCAACGGCAACGACGAGCCCAGCCGCCTTCTGCGCCTGAACGTCTATTTCGACAACCCCATTCCCAAGAAGGATGGCAGCTTCGAGGATCGCGGCGGCTTCTGGGCGCCGGTGGAAATCTGGCACCGCGACGCCGCGCACTGGAAGGACCTCTACCAGAAGGGCATGCGCGTGCTGGTCGTCGGCCGCATGGAGCGCGAACCCTGGACGGACAACGAGGATCAGCCGCGCGAGACCTGGCAGATCAACGCGCGCAGTGTCGGCATCCTGCCGTTCCGCATCGAGTCCGTGACCCTCAGCCCCAGGCAGCAGGAGACCACGCAGGACACGCAGCCGAATCCCCAGGCCGCCCAGGAACCGGCCGCGCCGAAGGAGCCGAAGCGCAGGAAGTGACCCGGCATGGGGCGGCGGCAGTCGTCCGTCGCCCCACGCCCTCGCGAGCTATCCCCAGGGGATAGCTCCATCAACGTCCACCGGCTTCCACGCGCTCCCGAAAACCGCGGCTCCCGAACCGCACCCTCCCGGCCGCACGCCACTCCCGTCCCCGCCATTCCATCCCGTGAAAGTGGTCGCCGCCGTGTGCGGCTTGTTTGCTGCTGCCCCTGGTGGTGCTCGGCATCCTCGATTCCAGCAACTCAATGAACCACGGAATTCGGATGGACGGACATGCGGCTGTTCTTGTGCGAGAAGCCCTCCCAGGGCAAAGACATTGGCCGAATTCTCGGCGCGACACAGCGCGGTGAAGGCTGTCTCAGCGGCTCCGGCGTCACCGTCACCTGGTGCATCGGCCATCTCGTAGAAGCGGCAGCTCCCGAGGTCTATGACGCGGCGCTCAAACGCTGGTCGCTGGAGCAGTTGCCCATCGTTCCCCAGCAGTGGCGGGTCGATGTCAAACCGAAGACCGCCACGCAGTTCAAGGTCGTCAAGGCGCTTCTGGCCAAGGCGACCCATCTGGTCATCGCCACCGATGCCGACCGCGAGGGCGAGCTGATCGCCCGCGAGATCATCGACCTGTGCGGCTACTGCGGCCCCATCGAGCGGTTATGGCTGTCGGCGCTCAACGATGCGTCGATCCGCACCGCGCTCGGCAAGCTGCGGCCCTCATCCGACACGCTGCCGATGTACTACTCGGCACTGGCGCGCTCACGCGCCGACTGGCTCGTGGGCATGAACCTCAGCCGGTTGTTCACGGTGCTCGGGCGCCAGGCCGGCTACGACGGCGTGCTGTCCGTCGGTCGCGTCCAGACGCCGACCTTGAAGCTCGTCGTGGACCGCGACCGCGAGATCGCGGCCTTCCAGTCGGTGCCGTTCTGGGCCATCGACGCGTCCCTTTCCGCAGGTGGACAGACTTTCAGCGCGCAGTGGGTTCCGCCCGATGGCTGCACCGACGACGCCGGCCGCTGCCTGCAGCAGCCTATCGCCCAGCAGGCCGCGCAGCAGATCCGCGCTGCAGGCAGCGCCCAGGTCGTATTGGTCGAGACCGAGCGCGTGCGCGAAGGTCCGCCGCTGCTGTTCGACCTGGGAACGCTTCAGGAGGTTTGTTCCAAGCAGCTTGGGCTGGACGTGCAGGAGACCCTGGAGATCGCCCAGGCCCTGTACGAGACGCACAAGGCCACGACGTATCCACGCTCCGATTCGGGCTACCTGCCCGAAAGCATGTTCGCGGAAGTGCCGACTGTCCTGGACAGCCTGCTCAAGACCGACCCCTCGCTGCATCCCATCATGGGCCAGCTCGACCGCTCCCAGCGCTCACGCGCCTGGAACGACGGCAAGGTCACGGCGCACCACGGCATCATCCCGACGCTCGAACCCGCGAACCTCTCTGCGATGAGCGAGAAGGAACTGGCGGTGTACCGGCTGATCCGCGCGCATTACCTCGCGCAGTTCCTCCCTCACCACGAGTTCGACCGCACCGTTGCCGAGCTTTCCTGCGGCCAGCAGAAGCTGGCGGCCACCGGAAAGCAGGTGGTCGTCAGAGGCTGGCGTCTGGTGCTGGCCGAGCCGCAAGCGGACGAGGATGGAGAAGCCACGGCGCGCAGCCAGGTGCTCCCTGCGCTGCGCGAGGGCATGGCGTGCCAGGTGGCCGAAGCCGAGATCAAGGCGCTCAAGACGATGCCGCCCAAGCCCTACACGCAGGGCGAACTGGTCAAGTCGATGAAAGGCGTGGCGCGCTTCGTGACCGACCCGCGCCTGAAACAGAAGTTGAAGGACACGACGGGCATCGGCACCGAAGCCACGCGCGCAAACATCATCACCGGCCTGCTGACGCGGGGCTATCTCGTGAAGAAGGGCCGTTCCATCCGTGCTTCGGATACGGCGTTCACACTGATCGACGCCGTGCCTGCGGCGATTGCTGACCCCGGAACTACCGCCGTGTGGGAGCAGGCGCTCGACATGATCGAAGCTGGACAGCTCACTCTGGACGTGTTCATCGGCAAGCAAGCCGCCTGGATTTCGCAGCTGATCGCGCAGTACGGCAGTACTTCGCTGTCCATCAAGATTCCCTCCGGGCCCGCTTGCCCGCAGTGCGGCGCACCCACGCGCCAGCGCACCGGCAAGACCGGCCCGTTCTGGTCGTGCAGTCGCTACCCCGACTGCAAAGGCACGCTGCCGGTCGAATCCGGTGCGTCCAAGCGTGGTGCCTCGCGCCCCCCAAGCAGGAACAGCAGCGGCCGCAAAGGCTCCTGACCAACCCCGTTCCCCGAGAGCCGTGCCCGCCATCGGCGGCGTGGCCCGTGTCCCGCACGCCCTGCGGGACGCCCAGCGCGCAACGCCTTCTCTTGTCCGTGTGCGCGTCCCGCCCAGCCGTTCCCGGCTGCGGGGCCTGAAGGTAGCTTCTCCGCGAACCGCCACCCGCGCGTTCTGCTGATCTGCATTTCTTCCGCCTCTGCGAAGGGTCCCCCGATGGCTTGCCAAGTAGCGCGAGCCACCCGGAGACCCTTCGTGGTCAGCGGTATTCGACGCCGTGCCCAACGGCGAAAAACTGGGCTCCTTTTGTGCGCGGATGTGCGCCAGAAGATGCCGGCGCCAACCACGATATGCGCCGGGTGTGATTGCTGACAGCAGACGGTTCTAGCGACGACCGGGCCTGCCAATCAGCCCACGGGTGGTTCTGTCCTCCCGAGCCGAAGGCCGCAGGGCCTTCGGCGCCTTTCTCCTGCCAATCAACGTCCCGGCCCGGCCACACGGTCCAGGGCCACACGAACAGGAGACCCGACTATGAACCCGCAACCTCGCACCTCACGCGGTGCGCCCCAGGCCGCGCCACTGCTGTACGGCAGCGTGTGCAGCGGCATCGAGGCCGTGAGCCTCGCCTGGCAACCCCTCGGCCTCGAAGCCGCGTGGTTCGCCGAAATCGAGCCGTTCACGAGCGCCGTGCTCGCCCACCGTTACCCCCGCGTGCCCAACCTGGGCGGCATGACCGCGATCGCCCGCCAGGTGCGCGCCGGCACCGTGCCGGCGCCCGACGTCCTGGTCGGCGGCATGCCGTGCCAGTCCGTGCATGACATGGCTGGGCCAGCGCCTGGTGCAGTACCTGAACAAGACGGGCTCGACCGCTTCGGATTGATCGGCGACGCAGCCTGCGGGCCGCGCCATTCTCCCTCCTGCATTGCCGATGTATCGGCAACAGCCCGCAGCCAGGGTGTCAAGGCTGCCGCGGGTTCGACCCGCGCCACCCGCCAGTTCGCCCCGGCATCTCACCGGCGAACGCTGCCCACCGGGGCATCGATGCCTCTTTTCTCCAACCCACGGGATGGCCGCCACGTCCCGCCAGGGGCATGTCGCCACCCGGTTGATTTCAGGACTTCCCATGGAAAACATCACTAAGCAAGACCGCATCACGCTGAAAGACCTCAGAGTGTCCGACTTCGCCAGCGACGAAACGCTGTGCTTCACCGCCATTGTCGTGTTCGACGGCACTCCCATTGCCGAGGCCCACAACGGCGGGAACGGCGGTTCGACATTCCTGCGTGCGCTCGATGGCAAGAAGGCGCTTCTGGCTCAGGCCGAAGCCTTCGCCAAGGGTCTGCCGCCTGCTCCGCTCGACCTCGGCCAGGAGGGCGAAGACCCTCACTACATCGACATGACGCTCGACTTCCTGGTCGATGAACTGGCCGAAGCCATGCACGGGGAACGCAAGTTGCGAGCCGCGTTCAAGCGCGACATCGGCAACAGGGTGCTGTTCATCAAGGACGGCAAACTTCTGTTCATCAAGGGCATCAAGCTCAAGGCCATCGCGGACCGCAAGGCGTACTTCGCTTCGCTGCGCGCTCGGCAGACCCAGCCCATCATCATCCTTGCCGAGCTTCCGCCCGAGCAGGCAATTGACCTGTGGAAGAAGCATATCCTGGGCGACACGCCCGACTGACCCAGGACCGACGCACCTTCCTGACAGCCCCGCACTCGATGCGGGGCTTCTTTTTTCTGCGCGCATCAATCGGGGCTGGCCCGGATGCCGTTTTCTAACTGACGCGGCGCGGGCCGCGCACGAAGCTGCCCGCATGTTCGCTGATTCGTCAGCACATGCCAGCAGCCAGGGTTCCAGGCTGCCGCGGGTCTCTCCCGCGTTGCCCACCAGTCCGCATCGCATCAGGTCTGCGGACGCGCGTCCCCGTGACGTCGATGCTTTTTATCAACCGCGTGCGGGAGCTGCCATCCCGTGAGGGACGAGGCCCCGCTTTTCCAAGGAGCCCGTCCATGTCCCAACAAGCCTCTTTCGGCCAATTGGCCTCGACCTACTGCGGCAAGTTCCTGCCGCTCGAAGTCCTGCAAAGCGCCGCCGGTCACTACATCGGCACGCGCGATACCGAAGGCCCCGTTTCGCGGGAATCCCGCGAGTACTTCCGCAGCTACGCCGCGGCTCAACGTGCCCTCGAAAGAGGCGGCTGGTCCCAGCTCGCCGTTCCTTGATCCAACTGGAGGAATCACGTCATGAACCAGCTACTGCCTCGGGAAGTCGTCGATCAGATCATGCGGGAAGAGCAGCATTTCGCTGCCGCGCCCCAAGCCTTTTTCGAGGCCTGGAAGCGCGGTGTCGAGATCGCTGGCCCCGAGTGGTTCGGCGACGGCACCCGTGAAGGTCTGAACCAGGCCAAGAGCAAGTGGGATCTGCGGCCCAACATGCTGCGGCTCAACGACGCCCTCGGCGTCCTGAGCAGCGGAGAACGCATGTTCCTGTCCGCCATGGTCAGCTTCTACAACGCGCGCGAGGGCGGTGCCATGCTCAAGCGCTGCCACTTCCACGGGCTGTCGGATTTCGACGGTCTCGACCTGCAACGCCGCAGGGTCATCGCCGACCTGCTGGTGAACTACAACGGTTGGTGAGCCGGTCTCCGGCACACCACCGCGTCTTCGTTCACTCCCCATGAGGGACATGCGCCCACGAGGCCATGTCCCTCAATTTATTTCCCGTCGTCCAGCGCAGTGCTGACGCCGCCGTGGTCAGCGTTGTCTGACGCATCTTCCACTTTCAACCCACCGGGTCCAGTTCCCGGTGGCGGGAATTGGCTCCATTATTCAATCTGGAGAGTTCCCATGTCTCAGAAACCTAATCCCTTTCTTCGCGGCTACTGGAATCTGAAAATCATCCGCACGCTGTGCATCAGCTACGAGGACGGAAGCCCGCATGTCTGGCGCAACATCCACGCGAGCCAGCAACACCTCTCCGACGAGGAACTGGTTTCATCGTCCTGCATCGTCGCCAGCGATTTCGCCGTGGTCAGCAATGGCCGCGAAGCCGTGAGCGCCGAGGTACTGGCCGAATGCGATGCCGGTGAAGGCGTCAGCGGCGAAGGTGTGATCGGTGCCGTGGTCTATGCCATCCATGGCGAGGACTTCGACGGCCGCCCAGTCCACGTCGGTGACGCCTATTCGGCCGAGGCCGCGCGGGAAGTGATGCAGCGCCTGAGTTTCGAGACCGGCTATTACAGCCGATGCTGGGAGATCAGCCGTGAGCACATCACGGTCGATACCTGGCACTACCTCGCCAACCTGGCGGACCTCGCCACGCCGGAGGCCATGCTGTTCATCGCCTTCCGGGTGCCGTACAGCCCGGCGATCGGCGTCAAGCTGATTTCCACGCCCTGGACGGACCAGAACCTGGAGCACGCCGAAGGCATCACCGCGGAGCAGCTTCGACAGGAGCATCGGAACAAGGGCATGCCGGACGACCTGGCGAACATCCTTGACCTGGCTGGCCAGGCCGATGTGCGCATCCTGATCCTCGACGCCGACGCACCTGCGCTGCTGGGCCTGCCGCTGGCTGAGTCCTAGCAGCCGCACGACGCGCCAATCTTCCTCTTTGTCCCCCATGCCAGCCCGTCTCCCAAGGAGCCGGGCTGGTCCATTTTCATAGGAGCAACCTCATGTTCCCCGACCTCATCTCACGCGCACCCGACTTCGAGCACCAGCTTGGAGCCTGCGTCAACGCCATGGGCCAGGACGACGCCATCGGCCAGATTCTGGTATTCCAGCGCACGCACGGCACGCTGCACATGCGCCATATCGCCAGCGCCGACCTGATGGACACCGACATTGACGACTACGAAATGGTCGTGTTCGACGGCGGCAACACCAGCGGCGACACGTGGAAGCACGTCTTCTTCCCGCGTCCGCGCGAGCACTACTTCGTGTACGAAGCCTGACCCGACCAGCCCCTTTCGAGGGGCTTTTTCTTTCCACGGCGTGCTGGAAAGACGGGAGCGACCGAATGCGCATTGTTTGCTGTCGCGCGCGCGAGGCCCGGACATGCTGCCCCCATGCCTGCTGACGTTGTCAGCGACATGCCAGGCAACCATCGGTCTTCGAGGTTGCCGCGCAGTTCCCACTGCGTGACCGAGCCAGCTCGCACCGCATCCATCCGCGAGCGGCCACCAGTCCTGGTGGCGGATGCTTTCGCCTTATCAACCCACCGCGGGGTTACGCACCTTTCCCCGCATGCGTGGGGCCGGTGTGTCTCCGCTTCATCCCAATGGAGATCCACCATGAGCACCACGTCCAACGAGAAATCGTATTTCGACCTCCACACCTCGGGCATCGGGTACATCCAGCGTGCCCGCGAGGTTCCCGTCCGGGGCGGCCGCCGTGCGCAGCCCTTCCTGGCATGCACCATCGCCGCACTGGTCGGTTCCGCCAAGGACCCCAGCTACCGCTACTTCGACGTCAAGGTCTCGGGTGCCGAGGCCAAGAAACTGGTCGAGCGCTACATCGGCGTTGACGATCCCAAGCAGCGGCCCCTGGTGCGCTTCCGCCTCGGCGACCTCTGGGGCGATGCGTACATCCGCGACAAGGGTGAGCACAAGGGCCAGGCCGCCGCGTCTCTGAAAGCACGACTGCTGAAGGCCGAGCCGCTTGACCGGGCCGAACTGGCTTCGATCAAGCAGCACGAGCTGATCACCCGCGGCATCGGCTACCTCAGCCGTCCGAAGGACGTCTCCCCCAAGGATGGCGATCCGTTCCTGTCGTGCTGCGTCGCGGCACTGGCCGGGCCTGTCGGTGAACCGGAATATCGGTACTTCGACACCATCGTCGCCACCCCTGAAGCCGAGCACCTGGTTCGCCGGTGCGTGCAGGCCATCGAAGGGGACCGCAAGGTGCTAATCGCCTTCCGTCTGAACGACATGAAGATCGATCCGTACATCCGCACCAAGGGCGAGCGCGCCGGGGAACCGGGAGCGAGCCTGGAATCGACGCTGGTCCACATCGGTCTCATCAAGATCGACGGCACCCAGGTCTATCCGACGAGCCAGGCGCAAGCCGAGGCGCCGCAAGCCGAGGACACACCCGCGCCCGAAGCCGAGGTTGCCGCCGACACCGCTGCCGACCAGCCTGTCGAGCCCGCCGAGCGCGAGCCCGCAGGCGAAGTCGAGGAGGAGCCGGCATTGGCTGCTTCGTTCTGAACCGGCATGGCCCCTCACGGGGCCTTGCCGTTCTCATCCCCGCAACCGCTGCGCCCCTTGGCGCCCAGCGCGTCTGCGTTCTTCATCCCCCGAGTTCCGCGTGGTTTCAGGGCCGCGCGGTTGTCGCATTTCTCCAAGGAGAACAACCATGTCTCTGGCATCCCGTTTTGCCCCGCAGTCCCCGATCCTGCGTTCCGATCGCCCACTCTCGGATGACCGCATCCGTTCCGTTGCTCCATCGATCTTTGCCGACGCTCCGCATGGGAGCCGGTCCGAACGGTATGCCTACATACCGACCGCGACCGTGCTGACCAAGCTGCGCCAGGAGGGGTTCGAGCCCTTCATGGTGTGCCAGACCCGCGTGCGCAACGAAGACCGGCGCGAATACACCAAGCACCTCATCCGACTTCGCCATGCCAGCCAGATCAACGGCGACGAGGCGAACGAGATCATCCTGCTCAACAGCCACGACGGCACGAGCAGCTACCAGATGCTGGCAGGCATGTTCCGGTTCGTCTGCCACAACGGCCTGGTCTGCGGTGACACCACCGCCGACATCCGCGTGCCCCACAAGGGCGACGTGGCAAGCCAGGTGATCGAAGGTGCTTACGAAGTCCTCGAAGGCTTCGAGCGCGTGCAGAACTCGCGCGACGCGATGCGCACCATCACCCTCGATGAAGGCGAAGCGGAAATATTTGCGCATTCCGCCCTCGCACTCAAGTATGACGACCCGGCCAAGTCCACGCCTGTCACGGAAAGCCAGCTTCTGACCCCGCGACGGTGGGACGACCGCAAGGGCGACCTGTGGGCCGTCTTCAACCGCGTCCAGGAGAACCTCGTCAAAGGGGGGCTGAGTGGACGCTCGGCCAACGGCCGCCATCAACGCACCCGTCCGGTGCAAGGCATCGACCAGAACCTGCGCCTGAACCGGGCGCTGTGGCTCCTGGCCGAAGGTATGCGCCAACTCAAGGCGTGATGCCAAGCGGACCTCGCCCATCTCGGGCGAGGCCCATTCCCTCTCATCCACCGGGTGCCGTCGGCGGCCCGTCATTCATCATCAGGAGAACCATCATGGCAACCACATCGGCGCCCGAGAGATCGGTATCGCCCATCGTCGTTCCGGGCCAGCTCACGCTGCGCACCATCCGCGGCAAAAACGGCCCGTTCACGGTGGGTCGCCTCGCCACGCACCTCGGTGTGTTCGAGGTCAAGGACCCCGAGCTGGAGCAATATCCCGAAGGCAAGTACGACGGGGAGTTCATCATCCGCTACATCTTTCCGAGGTCCTATCCGGTCGGTGGCGGCATGCGGTTCGAAATCCGCGCCAGCCTCGACGGAATGACGCTCAACGGCATCGACAAACTGAGCCGTGACGAAGCACGCAGTTTCGCCACCCAGGATGTCGATCCCCTCGATGAAGAGCAAGGGACGCAGCCTGCGGCAACGCCGGCCAAGCCCGCCAAGGTGTCCAGGCCCGCCAAGCCCGCCCCCGAGCAGGTGTCTGCGGACCCTCTCGTCGATACCACGCCCTTCGGCGTGGATGCACCGACGCCCGCTGCGGCTGCTGCCCCCGGCGGCACCGAAGACGGCGACGCCGGACTGTTCGGCCTGCTCTGGCCGCTGGGCGAGTCCGTGAAACTGGATTCGACCATCGACCGCCGCACCTTGCGCGCGCAGATCGCCCGCCTGGGTGAACTGGGTTACGCGCTGGACTTCAAGACGCAGGAGTGGAGCCGCCAGGCCGAACTGCAACCTGCGTGATCGCAGACGCCGCATCCGCGGTGTTCTTCATCCACCCGCCGGGGTTACTTCCCCATGCGGGGGAGGCTCCGGCTTTCTTCTGGAGGTTTTCATCATGTCCACCATCGCTTGCGATGCACCTCATTCCACGCTGGACGAACCCGCGTGGCGCGCGGTCTGCAAGACGGCCGCCGAGCACGCCCAGCGTGGTTGCGGCCTGTCCTGGGATCACTGGGTCACGCTTTTCAGTTCTGAGATCGACACGCAAGCCAGTCGATTGCCGCAGGACCAGCGCACTCAAGCGCTGGAGATCGCAGCCCGGGAATGGGACTACGCAACGCCTGCCGAACGGCAGGAAACCCAGGACTGGAATGCGGAGCATGGTCACTGCTCGCATGGGATCGAGTTCGGCTACTGCCCGGCCGGTTGTGATCGCGACGATGACGACTGGGACTGAGGGCAAAGCATAGGTTCCTTCGCCGCACACGCGGTATTCCATCACCCGCTGGGGGTTCTCCCCCACGGGGAGGCCTCCGGCTCCATTTTTCAGGAGGCCTCTCATGGGCTGGTATTTCTCCCCCCAATCGCGGTCTGAACTGATCGCGGAACTGATCGCACCGCAAGAGACCGAGCGCGCCAGCGTCAAGGTCATCGCCCACGCGCTGCGCGGCAACGTCCTCTGGTCCGTCACGGAAGTGACGGCCAAGGTCGAAGGCGTGCATCGTCATCTGGCGCCGGGCCAATCCCTGCGCTACATCCGTTGCGATCTGCTCGAACGCAGCGGCGGCCAGTGGGGCTACAAGCCGCTGGACGAGTCCATGCACCCGTACTACTACTCGTGCCCGCTGTCCTATCTGGATCTCGCACCGGAGCAGTCCGCCGACTGGCGTGCAGGCGTTCGCGCCTACCACGCGCGGCGGCGCACACCCACGGCACCTGCGGCACCCACCGCAGCGCTGATGGCCTGAGCCAGGAGGAACCGACATGGACTCGATCCTGGCTGCGCTTCCGCCCTCGCTGTTGAAGCTCGTTGAAGGGAGTTTGTCCAACGACGAAGTTTCGTCCGACGAGGAAATGCTGGAGTACTTCATCAGCAACGGTCTCACCGAGGAACAGGCACGGCAGGCACTGACCTACCGCGACCAGTACCTCAACAACATCTACCTGGAGGGCTTCACGCCAATCACTTCGGTAGATGAGGCGCTGCACTTCAACCCGCACACCCGGCAGTTCGAGCCGGACTGAGCGGCTTTCTTCCACCCCCTGGGGCAGTACTTGCCCCAGCGGGCGGTGCTGTTCCCGTTCATCCGAGGACACCACCATGCCCGCAAACACTTCTTCCACCACGCTGTATCGCATCGACGAATGCTCCGACGTGATGGCCGACGCTTGCGTCGGCGATGACCAGGGCAATCTGATCTTTCTGTCGATCTGGGCGCGCGACACCGCCGTCCAGCAGTTCCTCGCTCGTCTGACCCTCGGGCGCGACGAACAGGGCCTGGACCAGTTCCACGTCATCACCGACCAGGGCGGCAGCGTCCCGGTGTTCGTCAGCAACGTCGATCGCCTGGAAAAGCGCATGACCCGCGCCTACCGGCGAACGCTGTTCGGTTCGCTGTCCAACGTGTGGCTGTTCGACCGCCGCTGCGTCAAGCCCGACAAGGCCAACGCCAGCGCACTGGCATTGCTGCCCAAGGGCAGCGCCCACCGGCTTGACCGCCTGTGGATGCTGGTACGGGACACCTGCCCACTTCCGCTACTCGACCACTGGCGCGAACCCGTGCTGGAACTGCTACAGACCCGCGAGATGCTGGCCCGCCTTCCGTTCGCCCTCGGGCCGCTGGAAGGCCATCGGCTCGCCATCGATGTGCCGGCGCTGACCCTGGCGCTGGGCTCTCTGATCCGCAGTGACGTGCTCACCGCCTATCCCTATCCGGCCAAGATTTGGACGCCGGAAGCGGTAGCGGCTTGACCCACCCGGGGGGGGGCCCCGCAGCCGGGGGGGGGGGGGGGCTGCCGCGGGCCCCGCCGCGAGCGGGGGGGGCGGGGGGTGGGGGGGGGGGCGGTGGGGGTTGGGCCCCGGGGCCGCCCCGAGCCCGGCGTGGGAGGGGGGGGGGGGGGCGGGGGGGGGGGGGGTTTTGGGGGGGGGGGGGAAGGGGGGGGGGGGGGGGGGACCGGGCC
>NZ_JBRREI010000042.1:0-42417 GCF_056760195.1 Stenotrophomonas sp. STEN020 | reverse complement strand
TTGGTTTGGGGTTCTACTATTCTAACACCCACTATTACCTTTGTCTGGGGGGGGGGGGGCGGCGGGGCCGCCCACACCCCCGCCCCCAGCCCGGCTATCTCATCACTCGAGTGCAGAGCCGTCAACCTGAGTGGACGCCACAGCGCAAGTTGGGCTCCTGCTGGCAGGTGAGACTTCTCTATTTCCGACGACAACGGCGCCGCTATCGATAACGGCGCGAGGAGATGTGCTGTGAGCAAGAAGAAGGATATCCATGTGGTGCCCCACGACAACGGCTGGGCGACCAAGCGCGAAGGTGCCAGCCGCGCCGGCGTGGTGGTGGACACGCAGCGCGAGGCCATTGAGCGTGCCAAGGGCCAGGCGCAGCGCGAAAGGGTGGAGGTGGTCATCCACCGCCCCGACGGCCGGATCCGTGACAGCGACAGCTATGGACGGGATCCGCATCCGCCCAAAGACGAAAAGCACTGAGGTCTGACCCGGCCCCGGCGTCAACGCCGGGGCCGATTTTTGCCTGCTCCGGCGAGCTTGCGATGTCGACGCCGGACGCCTGGCCCCGCCTGTCGCACCTACGTCGCCAGGGGTGGCGGGCCGTCTGCGCCGCCAGGCAACCTTGGCCGGAAAACCAGGCAGCTTCTATAGTCACTATGTCGAATACTCCTTGCCGACAGGCGGGGAGGCCGAACCGCTGCAGCGAATTGCGGTCGAGCACGCCACCCGGTCATCCGCGCCGCCACGAGGAGCCACCATGGCCCGCCTTACGCTTCAAGAGAAAATTGACACGGTCACTCGGCTGCACACCGTCCATGAATCCCTGGGCGAAGTGGATCCGGACGTGATTCAGATTCAGCATGATGTCGATGAGCTGCTAGCACGGGGGCGCTGGTTGATGTCTACGGAAGCCAATGGCCCGTGACGACGAACGAAGTCTCCCGTAAGGATCAGCGCCCGCCACACCGGGATTGGCATGGGTCACACCAGGAGTGGGGCTATCGCCCCCAGGCATTCCGTTGGGACGGCCATAAACTGGTCGGCATCAACTTCATTCCGCTGGCGCGGGAAATGCGGGCATGGCTGAAGCAGCGAGGTCAACTGCCGCTGCTGTCAAACGCGGACCTCACGACCACAGGCGGCTACACCAATCCCTTCACGTTTAGCGGCGGGTCGATTGCCCTGATCCTGGCCCGCGTCGTGAACGCCTACTACGATTACTGCACGGTGCCCTCGGCGCAGGACGACCCCATCGATGCCGAAATCGAGCGGCTCAGGCTGTACAACGAGGTGGTTCTTTACACCGCAAGAATGTGCGAAACCACGATCAAGCAGCTGCTCTACTGCACGCAGTTTCCTGAATCTAGGTACATGAAGAAAGCACTGGGACAATTGCTGGAGGCGCCGTGCACCACGTGCAGAAAAGAGAACGGTAAGAAGCCGCACTTGATCTCCTTGGTCGGCTCACTGGCGCACCCCTTCCACCTTTGTCTGGAGTTCGATCATTGCGCCATGGACCACATGGCGCTCGGCAACACGTTGAGGAACTCACAGGCCGCGCATTCGGGTATTCAAACCTTGAACATCCGAACCGCGGACGTGTCCAAGGCGGACCTTCGTTCGGGTTGCGACGAGGTCATGCAGGGATTCATCCACATGCTGTCGCACTTGGAAAAGGTCGAGGAGGCGATGTTGGACGATCTAGCGCAAAAGGGGGCGGCGATAGAACTCCTGCGGCGCAACGGCCTTCCCGCGGAGGAGGCCAACTTTCGCCTGATGCCCGGCGAACCCTTCCACCATGAAGCCAGGGCAGAACAACCCCCGCCCTAGGACCGCGCTGCCGGCCGTCGATGCTCCGTGATCAGCTCAATCGTCCCGTCACGCTCGGCGGTTGTTCCACGCGTCCAAGAACACCTGGACCGCTGCGAGATCGTCTGCATCGTGCTTCTTCTCCTTCACCATGCGTTCCAACTCCGCTCGGAACCAGCTCGTGTCGAAGAGGTCGAAGTTACTATCGACCTGCGCACGATACTGTCGTCGCGAGACGCGGTCGCCCAAGCTGCCGAAACCGCCCATTCCCGCTGACCACGATTCCCCGGTCAGGGCTTTGGCCAGGAGGATGAGGGTTTCCTCACGCTTCATCTGCTCTGAGAGCCAGGCCTTTACTTCGGCGCCGTCATCTTCGGCAAATTCCCGCCAGCGATAGAGGCTGAACATGAGGTCGCCTCGAACCAGAAGCTCGCCGTTGGTGGCGGCCCGACGAAGCCCATCCAGGGCCCGTTGCGTGAGGGGGGCAATAGCGTTCTCGGCCACCAGGCACGTGGAGAGGTCCACCTGCCTGCCTTCGCGGGGGTGATAGTCGGTGTAGGCAGAGGAAACAAAATCGGTCAGCCAACCCAGTGACGCACGCTCCGTCGCCGCCAGGTAAAGCTCGGACTTCTCCTGCAAGGTGAACCGCTCATCCGCCACGCGACGAATCAACCAGTGCAGCCGCATCCGCGTATCGGTAGCGCCAAAGCCGCGCTCTTCATCTTCGGTTCTGGTGATGTCGTCAGCCACCTCAAACACCGCGCACAGAAAATCCTTGGCCTGCTCTCGCGGGATCCTCCCTGCGTGGCTGGTTAGCTCACCCAGTACCACCGGGACCATCGATTGCTTTCCCTTCCTAATCTGCCGCGCGGCGCGGCGCAGCCGATCTCGGACAAAGTTCTGATCCCCGGCGTTGTTGATGAACTCTTGAATATCTGCCGCTGACATCGTGTCGTCACTGAGGGACAGCTTGAAGTAGGTGTCGAAATGCTTGCTCAGGCAGACGCGCCGTTCGGCATCCCACGCCTCATGGAAGCCCGAGTACGTCATGCTCTCCATGGCGGGAAAGAGCCGCTGCAAGATAATCTTTACGGCGGCTTGCCTAGCGTCTGGGATACCCGCGAGAAATGGCAGGAAACGATCATCGTCGCGCGACTTTTGAGACGCGGATGCCCCGGTCAGTACGTCGCGGTGATGCTTGATGGCATTGAAGAGACTGGACTCGTACAGGCGAAGCGTCTCCAGGGCCAGATAGTCGGCCAGGCTGACGTTATTGGCCACAGGCGGCCAGGTCACGGTCATCGCATTGATCAGCCGTGTCACGTGGCGGGGCGTGACCAGGTACGGCGCCACCGCGTCGTAGAACACGTTCATGAACCGAACGACATGTTCTTCGCTGGGTTCCCCGCAGATTTGTTCAACGGCCGACAGCAACGCGCTGTTGAGGTCGCTCCGGGCAGGCGGCGGCAGCTCGAAACTGGCCTGAATGATCTTTTCCAGGAAGTGCGGCCCTTCCGACGGGTAGCGGTCTTGGACTGCGGCGTCAGCAAGGACGCGGTCGAAGACCAGCAGATACATCACGTTGGGCAGTCGACCTACCGATTTTACTAGGCGGAAAATCGCGAGTGCCTCGTCCGGCGATAGCCGGTCGATGTCGTCGATGATGATCAGAAAACGACAGGACTGGTTGGCCAGGGCTTCCGATAGCGCGGCGAAGGTTTTTTCCAGGGGCGGCTTGTCAGGGAAGAAGCGCTTGGTAAACGCGGCGGACCCTGCGACCAGCGCGCCAATCCCGCCTGTCGTGGCCAATGCGACCGCACTGCCAATCACCGGGCCCGCTTGAAGGATGTGCCTGCCCAGTTCGGGCACCATGCCCTTGATTCGATCCCCGAGGGACTTCTTGAGCGCCCCGTTGAGCTCTTGCAGGAACGCCAGCGCAATGGCTTCTTCGCCTCGATACCACCAGCATCTGAAGTCCACGACCTTGAGTTTTTCGTCTTTGCGGGCGTCGAGCTCGTTGCGGATCAGATTGACCGCGCTGCTCTTGCCCGAGCCCCAAGGGCCGTTGATCGCAATGGTCGTTCCGACCGGATTGGCGAGATTCAGAAGACTGGTCGCTACGGCCCGCGCGAATGCACTAATGCCGTACTGGTCGTCGTCGGGACGTTCGATGGGGCTGTCATTGAAGTACTTGGACATGGACTTGTTCCTGTAAGCAAAGCCGGGCGGGCAATCGCAGGGGTGTTTTGGGGTGGCATGACCGCTCTGAAGACGCTGGGCGCGCCTGCGACGATAGTGCCCCCGCCCCGTGGGGCGGGGGTACCTGTCTCGATCAGCGCTTGCCGGCAATGAGCGCCGTCAGCGAGCCCTGGGCCAGTTCGAGCGTCCGCAACAGCGACCGCCGGGGTACGCAGTCCGGGTAGTGCTGCGTCACGAGCTCTCGCACCTGGTCCAGATCCGCATGACAGGCAACAGCCGACACCCGGGTCAGGCGGCCCGCGTCCTCCGGCAGGCTCCCGTAATAAAGCGCGTTGAACTGCTCGGCGGGGAGATCGCTGGTCTTGTACTCGCGCTGCACCCAGTCATCCAGATCGCAGCGGATGCGGTCGCACCGGTTATAGACGCCCTTGCGCTCATAGCTCTTGGCCAGGACGCCCTTGAGCAGCGTGGCGACCCGCTCATGGGCGTCCAGGGGCATGCGCGCATCCGGACGCCGCTGCAGCCCTCCGATCATCGAGCCGTACCCAATGGAGTTGCGGTAGGGCCGCAGCAGATCGTGAGGGCTGGGCCGCTCTCGCTTGCGCGTCTTCAACACTGCGCGGCCCGGCGTCACAAACACCGGCGCGTACGGGGCCGATTCGCCGGGCCAGGCCGAACTCACCAGCGGATCGGGCAGCGACTCCAGCGCAACCACGATGGTGTCCAGGCTCACCCCGTCCGCGCTGTCGGAGATCAGCTCCATCACCGCGTTGCCCGGGCTGTAAAGACCACCCCACGCGGAGCGCCGGAGATGCAGGCCGTGACGCGCGGCCCAGGCCTCGCGCTGGCTTTCCAGTCCCCGGATCGCCGCCGCATAGGGCTCATCAACGACGAGGAGCTTTTCCGTACTGGTCTCCTTCCAGACGCTCCAGTGGTCCAAGCCCGGGAGCTGCACGCCGGACCCAGCTATGGCCTCGTGCCTCTGGTTGGTGGGACGAAGGCCCGTCGCATCCATGAAGACCAGCGCCCGGGCGGCGGCGCAGACCTGGTCACGGGCGCTGGCCTGTGACGTGACGTCTTGCTGCCTTTCGAGGTGATCGATCGCGTCCCCCCGGAAATCCCGCAGAGCCCGGTGGTGCCGGAGTTCAGCGCGAGACACCAGGTCCGCCCAGGGGCGGGACAGCTCGAGCTTGAGGGTCTCGCGGCCCCGGGTCCGGCCGTCGCGATCACGCCAGTAGGACGTGATGTACACCGTCTGCCCGTGTCGCGCCCGCGGGGTGGAACCCCGGGCAGACAACACATTCTGCGCGTGCCGGAAATTCTGGAACGCGCCCTGGCGGGCGGCTTCGTCCAGGCTGAGGGTGTGGGTGATACCGCGTTCGCGCTTAATGGACTTGGCGAGGCGCTTGATGCCTTCGATAGAAGACGGGCGAACCGTGTTGTTCGACATGATGACTCTCCCAGCCCGGAACCGTACGTCACCCGTCTGCCGTGCGCTCGAGGCCTTGGAGTAGTCAGGTCGAGAACAGGAAAGTTTGCCTGGCAGTGCTGTTAACAGCTTCGCTAGAGACGGGTGGCCGGCTCCTGCCCGGAGCCGCAACAACACTCTAGCACCGGAGGGTTTCGGCCGCAAAACACCGTCCAAAGTGTTGACCGCAGGGGGAAAATTCCACGGCGCCCTCGAACACGATCCAGCGGTTTTGGCGACGCCAGCGGAAGCCAGAGACCTCCGCGGCCACCAGCCGTCCCGGGTTTGAACGTGTGTGCCTCGCGGGTAGCTCCCGTCTTGTGTGAGGAGATGAGCAAGGTGGCGCAGTTCGCACCCACCAGGGCGCGAGGCAGTCAATCGGCGCCGGAGGAAGCCTTGAAAACCCTTCAACTAACCCGCCGCGGGCCCATGCATTCTGAGCGCTCAGCGAACAGGACACATATCTAGGAGCGCACCATGGCGGCATTGCTAGTCACCTACGACCTCAACAGCCCTGGTCAGCGACATGCTGACCTCCTGGAGTTCCTGAAGAAGACTTTTGCGTGGGCCAAGCTTTCGGAATCGTCCTACGCGATCTCGACCAACAAGACGCCGGCGCAGGTGTTCGCGCAACTGAAGCCGTACATCGACAAGAACGATCAAATCTACGTCCTGACGCTCAACAGGCCCTACATCGGCCAGGGCAAGAAGGCGGTCAATGATTGGCTTGAGCAGCATCTGTAGCTGGAGGTGCTGATCCGGCAGATCTTGGGGGTCTGACCGCAGCCACAAATCCGTCACTACCGTGCGCCGCTATGAGGGGGCGGCGAACCGACTTGGAGTGCGCCACCACCGTCCCGTCGTGCGGTCGCTAATGTTCGAGCGTCCGGATGGTGCTCGAACTGCCGTTGACCTGGAACGGCCCTAACCAATTTGCGAGGACGTGGGATGGAAGTAGCAACATCGTCGCTGCGCTCAAAGCTTTCGGCATCCTTTCGGGCGTGGTGGGAAACCGCATCGCGACCGCTGCGCATCTTTACCGTCGGCGGGAGCACGGTGGGGGTCTCAGTACTCCTGATTCAGGTCTCGGGCCCGGACCGGCTGATCTTCGGGCTGATGGCCGCGGGCGGGATCCTGTTGACGGCGGCGTTTCTGCTCGACCTCTACCACGCGGCGCTACGCGCCTGGGAGTGGCCGCTGGGCAAGATCGTCGGCACCTTGGGCGCGACCATGGTTGTTGCGGTCTCCATGGCGCTAGCTTCTGTGACGGTGAAAGAAGCGACCGGCATTGATCCCGAGCACCTGAGTTACGCCGTCACTTTCCTGGCGCCATTGATGGCTGGGTTCCTGCTTACCGCGGGAACCATGCTGGTGGTCGTGGGCGTGTTCGTTTGGTTTGTCATCGAGAGCGTTTGGGGCGTACTGCGCTGGCGGTTTGGCTCGGGAACCGACGCCAAACCGGTGAACACGGACAAGGTGCTCATCCGCCTGGTCGGTGTCTTTGCGTTGGCGCTGACCACCGCAGTTATTTTCGACATCGGCCAGCACTCCTACAACGGGGTGTTGACCACGACCGCCCGCCGCTTCACGTATCATTTTGAAATGTATCCCAACGATGCCTGCGCCTTCGGTGGCGAGCGCGTCCGTCGTCTCACGGACGACATGGTTGCGGTCGGCCGGAGCACGGATCAGGGGCTGGTGTTTGAGCAGCGACCCTGTGCATTGGGAGAAACCGCCCAAGCCACCTTGGGCCGAGAGTCGGTTGGAACCGACCCGTCGCCAGAAGCGGCGACAAGCCCGCCCGATGGCCGCGTCGACGGTGATGAGGCGTTGTAGCTGAGAAGTGGCCCAGGCTGCCCGCAAAGGGTGGAAGGGCCTAGGCTTATTTGGAGGAGGTCGACATGACGGGATCGAGCGGGAGTGGTTACGGGGGCGGATTTCGCGACACGGCTGTGGCCTGCGACGCCTTGGTGATCGAAACACAGATCAGCTCGCCCAAGGCCGACGTGATCAAGGCTCTGGTCCGGGGCTCCATCCTCAATGTCGCACTTGACCAAGTCGGTGGCGTCAGCACGGTGGTGCTGACACACCAAGGCCAAGTAGCCGGAGGCATCGCCGATCCGAGCGTCCAGCGGCTGCGCGAATGCCTGACGCAAGGGACTCAGTACACCGCGACCGTGCGCACCGTGACCGGTGGCTTGGTGACGGTGCGTATCGCCCCGGTCCCGGGCACCTGAGCGCGCTTCCGGTGATCGAGGTCGTCGGCGGCGTCTACCGCGAGCTATGCATGCACCCCCGGTGGGACCGGTTCCTAGGTTCCGCGGGCCGAGGCGCCAGCGTCATCGCCGCGCTGGGCGGGGAGACACAACTGCATTGCTGCCTGTGCGACCTGTCTGGTCCAATCATCGAAGGCGCCGCAGCCCTCGAGGGGTTCGAGTTGCGGGCCACGGCCGTGGCTGATGTCGCCGGGTTCCACTACACCCATTGGCTCTCGAGGCCCGTCATCCACCGGCCCCCTACGCCGCCACCGACACTCCTAGTGGAGGCCGAGAGGGTACTGCAGTTCGGCATGCTTGAGACGCAGGCCACGGTGCACGCCAAACAGGTTGTCTACGACCCGCAGAACGTCGAGCACCCGGAATCGTTCCGTGCCTCGGGCTCCACCGCCGAGCGTCTTGCCCTGGTGATCAATCGGCACGAGGCGACCGCGCTGCTGGGGCGTGCGGACACGCCGGAGAGAATGGCCGAGGCCTTGGCCCAGCAAGAGCAGGCCGAGGTGGTGGTGATCAAGCGCGGCCCCTTGGGGGCCTTGGTGTGGGATCAGGGGCGGGTCCACCATGTTCCGGCCTACGACACGCTGGGCGTGTGGAAGATCGGCAGCGGCGACGTGTTCGCGGCGACGTTCGCTCACGCCTGGATGGCCTTGGGGCTGGACGCCGTCGGCGCCGCAGACCAGGCGTCCCGCGCCACGGCCTATTACTGCGAGAACCGGATCTTTGCGACTGCCCCCACGCTCGCCAAGTTCAGCCCGGTGGCGCTGAAGGCGTCCGACCGGTTCCGGGACGGGTGGCGGCCGACCGTGTACCTCGCTGGCCCGTTCTTCACTCTCGCCCAGCTCTGGGTGGTGACCCAAGCGCGTGAGGCGCTGCAGCAGATGGGCCTGAAGGTGTTCTCGCCGTACCACGACGTGGGCCACGGCTCCGCGGAGGACGTGGTCGACAAGGATCTGCAGGCGATCAAGGATTGCGACCTGGTGCTGGCCATCGTGGATGGCCTGGATGCGGGCACGCTGTACGAGATCGGCTACGCCCGGGCCATCGACCGCCCGGTCGTTGTGTACTGCGAGCAGGAAAAGCGCGAGGACCTGAAGATGATGGAGGGCTCGGCGTGTCACCTGGTCGCCGATTTCACGTCCGCTATCTATCGCACGGTCTGGGTGGGAGCGGCGCTGTGAGGCAAGCGCTGCTTCTCTCGGGAGGCATGGACTCCATTTCTGTGGCGTGGTGGCTTCGGCCCGCCCTGGCGTTGACGATTGACTACGGCCAACTCGCCGCGACGGCCGAAATCCAGGCCGCTCGGGCGGTCTGTCTCCAGCTGGAGATCCCCCACGAGGTCATCACCGTGGATTGCCGAGCCCTTGGTTCGGGCGATATGGCCGGACAGCCCGCCGATGCCTTGGCCCCGGCCAGCGACTGGTGGCCCTACCGCAACCAGTTGCTGATCACCTTGGCCGGCATGCGCGCGGTATCGCGCGGTGCCGAAGCGTTGCTCGTGGGCGCCGTGGCCTCGGACGGCACACATCAAGACGGCACTCCCGCCTTCATGGCGGCCATGGATCAGGTCATGCGGGTGCAGGAGGGCGGACTGACCGTGCGCGCACCCGCCATCGGCCTAACCACTGTGGAGCTGGTGCAGCAATCGGGCATTCCACGCTCGCTGCTCGCCTGGGCGCACAGCTGTCATCGATCGCACGTTGCCTGCGGCCAGTGCCGGGGCTGCAACAAGTATTTCGAGGTGTGGCGGGAACTCGGCAATGACGTGGACTCCGCTGCCTGAGCCGCGGCCACGGCCGCAGGTCCAGCCTTACACGCCCTATGTATGGCCTGCGGGCGACTTCGTGGCCCTGCCGCAGCCTGCCGAGGGCGGCGGCCCCCCGATGTTCGAGGCCCTGGCGCAGCGGCGCAGTGTCCGGGAGCTCAAGGCCTTGCCCGTCGAAGCGCTTGGAGCGCTGTTCTGGCACAGCCAGCGCCGTCTCGCGTGGGCCCCGTCCCCCTTGGGGTTCGAGCTCGAACGTCGGCCCGCGCCGTCGGGCGGAGCGATCCACCCCATCCACGTGCTGGCATTTGATCCGCAGACTGGTGCATGGGGGCGGTACGACGGTGTCCGTCATGGACTGCACGATCTCGCGGACCAGATGCCGATGCTAGAAGGCCTCGTCGAGCAGGCGCGATCGATCGTCGCTGACCCGGAGGCGACGCTGCTCTGGCTCGTGGCCGAGCCGGGCAAGACGGAAGCCAAGTACGAGCACTCGCAAAGCGTCGTATGGCGGGACGCGGGGGTGCTTCAGGGCTACTTGGTAGCGGTCGCTGCCGGCTTGGGCCTTGGCACGTGCCTGCTCGGCATGACCGGCCAGGCCTGGGCGGCGCGCTTAGCGGATCAGGGCCAGCTGGCGGGCGTGGGGGCGCTCTGGGTTGGCGGGCGGACGTGAGGGCGCGTGCCGTGCCTTGAATGCGCTCTCTGGCATCGCAGAGAGAATCTGCGCAACTGAGTTCCGCGACGCCATCATCTCGTACCACATCAACGCATCGAGCTCAGAGGCACGGACGCCCAGTCCCGCGCTGAACGCCAGGAACTGGTCTTCCAGTTCGCGGTAGTGACGCTCGACCGTCAGCTCGGCATCGAAGAACCCGGCGAGCACACCGGCGCGCAGGATGTGGATGTCCAGGATCGCCACGTCATCGGCGTCCAGCCAATTGCGGGCGACCCACGAGGCGGTCTTGAAACCGATGCCAGGGATCTTGGTGAGCCAGTCGCGCAGGATGCGCCCCGACTGCTGAGGCGCGGCCTCCGCGGCCAAGGTCTCCAGCGCGGCGGATAGGTACCGGGCCTTCTGGCCGGCGAAGCGGTAGCGGATGGAGCGGTCTTCCATCGGCATGGGCTCGGAGAGCCACGCGAGGAGTGTCTCCGCCGGCGGCGGCTGGTCAGCGAACGCGCCGCGGCGGCGCAGGTGTTCGAACGCCACGACGCCCACCTTGGCGGGGATGCCATGCCCTCCTAACAGGCAGGCGCCGACTTCTTCCTTGAGGCTGGTCCCCAGGCGATAGCGGATGGCATTTCGCTCAATGCGGCGGGCCATGACCTGATAGGCCCAGTAGGCCGGGGTCGGGAAGGCGGCGACGTCGCCCCAACGGACGCCCGGCATCACTTCAGCCTCCGGTTCCGGAAGCTCGATGTTGACGTTCACCGATCCCAGCATCACGCAAGCGCGCTGCATGGCTTCTCCCCACACCTTCCGGCAAATCCGTTGCCTCTCACCGCCCGGCCATCACAACGCGCGGGCGGCGCCAGGACCATCCTCGCATGCCGAATCAAGTCTGGCAGCGGAGGGCTCTTTCGCTCTTGCACAGTCTATTGCAAGTTTGCACAATGTCAACATGAATCGAGACCGTTCCCTGCAGCTGCTTGGGCGACTTTTGTCAGCCCGAGTCATTACGCAAACCGCTATTGGCGAAGCTTTGGACATCCATCCGTCCCAGGTCAGCCGCATCTGCGCAGGCGACTTCAAGCGGCTGGACGGCAATGCACTGCGGGTATGCAAATATGCACAGCAAGTTGCAGCCAGGACCCAGACGGGACGCGGAGCCGGCCGCGTGGCCGGGGAGCTAGAGGGAAAACTCACCCAACTGCTCGTGGCCAGTCCCGATGCCGCCTTGGCGGTCGGCGCCCTGATTGATGCCCTGCTGGCGACCTCCCCTGCAGATACCGCCGCGGCTGGCGCCTGAGGCGCGTCGCGTCTTGCATCGGCGCCGCCTGCGCTAGCTCTCGCTGGGGGTCCGTCGATAGAAGGGCGCAGGGTTCAGCGCCAGCTTCCAGTCGGGAACCGGGTCCTCGGGAAGCAATGCCATTAGGCTCAACGGGACAGTGGTCAGCTCCGGCTGCGACTGCAGCTCAGCCAGGATCGCCCGACAGGCGCGGTCTGCTTGGGCTTTGGGCGTTGTGACGGCGACCACCCAGTTGGGGTGATCCAGATGGGGCTCAAGCCGCATGTCGACCAGGTAGGCCTCTTCCACGTAGTGAAGCTTGGCCAGGATCTGCCGAAAGGTAGCAAGCAGCGCGTCGGGAACATCCACTGGGTGATCCACGGCAATCTTCGGCCCACCCGCGTAGTCGTCAGTCTCCACGACGGCCATTGTCCCGTTCGCGAGGAGCACGCGAACCTCTTCGGGGTAGAGCTTGCACCAGTGGTTGTTGGGATTGAGGATGAGGGTGGCGCCGAGCGAGAGCTCGAAGAGCTGTCGACCACTCAACTCCACGATCCGGACGCGACCACGGCCTGCGGCCTTGGCCTTTCCCATGTCGGAAAAGAAGGGAAGTAACAGCTCTCCGTCCGGGGCATTGAACTGGATGAGCCGAAGACGACCGGTCGTGTCAGCCAACGGCGCGTGGGCAAACACGCGCGCGTCGAGCAGTGCTCGGAAGAACTCCGGCTCCAATCGCTTGTCTGCGATCGATGCCTCGAGCAAACGATTGAGTTGCGACGATGGAGTGCGCATACGCCGAGCACGAGCAAGCAACTAGGGGCCCATATTTTCGCGCAACCTGTCCAGCTGCGGGAGTGGTCCGCTGCATTACCCAGTCGCACGCACTTGTGACTTCGCGCCTTGATCTTTTCTTTGCGTTCAGTTTCATTCACGACTACGCCCACGGATTGCTGCGGCAGTACCTGCCGCACGGAACGGACCTGTCGGTCCATTCCCAAGCCGCGCTAAACAAGATTGCATTAAGCTCGTATCCGCGTCCCAGGGAAACCTTGGGCTTCAGAACGCCGGCCTATCGGCTGAGCGAGTGTGTTGCGCCGACCGATTGAGACCGCCGTCTGTTGAATACAACAAAGTCCGTTGGTGTCTATGAAGCCCGGGGCGATTCAGGGATGGCACGGCTTTGCGTCTTCTTGCTGCTTATGCTGGCCGGCTGCAGCCAGACGACGAGGCCCGATTTTGCGCGGCTCTACGCTGATACAGGCAGCCAACAGCCCCCCGTGGTCGTCATACATGGCGTGCTTGGCGCGCGCCTGGCCGATTCCGAAGGCCGCGAGCGCTGGCCGGGTGGCGTGGGTCGGCTAGCCCTGTCGGACTACGACGATCTCGCCCTGCCGATCGACCCGGTGAGCCTGCGGCCGCGCGACGATGGCCTGCGGCCCACCGACATCTTCGAGGGTGCCGCCGGGCTCGATTTCTACGGAGCCCTGCTGCGCACCCTTGAACAGGGTGGCGGTTACCGCCGCGCCAAGGTTGGCGCGCCGCCGCCGGCCGGCCGGCACTACTACGTCTTCACCTACGATTGGCGGCAGGACAACATCGACAGCGTCCGTGCGCTGGATGCGCTGCTTGCGCGGATTCGCGCCGACCACGGCGATCCTGGCCTGCAGGTCGACCTGATCGCACATTCCAACGGCGGATTGATCGCCCGCTACTACGCCCGCTATGGCGCCGTCGACCTGCTGGACGGCAATCAGTTCGTCGTCACGCAGGCCGGAGCCCTGCGGATTCGCAGGATGGTCCTGCTCGGCACGCCGAACTTCGGTTCGGTCGGTGCGCTGCACGGCATGATCGTAGGCCGAAAAGTGGTCTTCGGGAGCATGATGCCCGAAGTCCTCATGACCATGCCGTCGCTCTACCAGCTGTTCCCGCATGCGCTCAACACTTGGCTGATTGGCCACGACGGCCGGCCACTGGACAGGGATCTTTTCGATGTCACGATCTGGCGTCGGTTCGAATGGGCGGTGTTCGACCCCGAGGTGCGCGCGCGCATCCGCAAGCATCATTCCGGGGACGATCCCGAACGGTACCTTGCCACGCTGGAGCGATATCTGGGCCACCACCTCGAGCGCGCGCGCCGCTTTACCTGGGCGCTTTCGGTTCCCGAGCCGACGCCAGGTATTGAACCCATCGTGTTCGGTGGAGACTGCGAACTGACGCCGGCGCGAATGCTGGCCGAAGAAGTGGCGGGAGAAACCGTGCTGCGGCTCGATCCAGGCGAAATAAGGAGGCCGCTGCCTGGCGTTGATTACGACCGGCTGATGCTGGAGCCCGGTGACGGTACGGTCACCAAGGCCTCGCTGCTGGCGCGCGATGTGCTTGACCCGTCCCGTCAGCGCCATGCGTACAGCCACTTCCCCCATGACTACGCGTTTTTCCTCTGCGTCGCCCACGACCAGCTGACCGGCAACACCAGCTTCCAGGACAACCTGCTGCACGCCCTGCTCAGCATCGACCGGTGATCAAGACCCGTGGGGGTCCGGCTACTTCCTGGCGAGCGCCCGGCCAGCAGGATCGCCACGACGACATGCGGCGCGGCCGCAGGCCACCACAGAATCCCGACGGATCCATGCGTGATGCCGACGAAATCCATGTAAACCGCGGCGAGCGCGCTGTAGAGCGTCATTCCCTGCAGCCCTCGCCCGGTGCTGCCGGGCCGGCACGCCGACACGCCCGACCAGGTCGTGCCCAGCGAGACCTCGGCCAGAGGGGACTGCAGGCGGGAAACCACGGGCATCCCTTGCAAGGCGGGAAGCGACGGGGTGCCGCTGTGCCTTTGGCCTGGCCGGCAGGGTTCCTGGATCGGTTCTGGGGCCGGGGCGTGTACCCGAGCGTCCGCTGGCCGCGGTCAGCCTCGAACCGCTGGGTGGGCGGGCATTCGCAGGGACTTCTGGTTGGTCGCACTCACTTCTGAATCTGTCAACCGCCGCCAACCAGGGCGACCGCGCTGGCGGTGTGATGCGGCGAACGGTAGGGGCGCTGCCGCCAGCGACTGGGATCGACGCCGCGTCCGCTGATCGAGGCGATGGCAGCGGATTCCAGTGCTTCTGCTTCGCTGGCCTCGGGCAGGATGCCGGGCATGCGAGAGGCCAGCAGGGTTTTGCCGCAGCCGGGAGAGCCCAGCAGCAGAAGATGGTGGCCACCTGCTGCGGCAATCTCCAAGGCACGTCGGGCGTGTTGCTGACCACGCACATCGCTGAGGTCGGCTAGCGCAGCCGGCTCGGTTGGTGGCACCTGCGCATCGGGTAGCTGCTTGCTGCCGTTCAAAGCGGAGCAGACTTCCAGCAGGGTACGTGCGACTTTGACTTCTGCGTGTTGGGCGAGTGCGGCTTCCCCCGCGTTGCCCGGTGGAACGATCAGACAGCGTCGGGCGCTGGCGGCTGAGATGGCAGCAGGCAGTGCGCCATCTACCGCACGCAATTCACCGGTCAGTGCCAGTTCGCCGATGAACTCGTAGTTGGTCAGCGCGTTGCGGTCGATCTGACCGCTGGCGGCGAGAATGCCCAGTGCGATCGGCAGATCAAAACGGCCGCCTTCCTTGGGCAGATCGGCCGGCGCCAAGTTGATGGTGATGCGGCGTGCGGGATAGTCGAACTGCGCGCAGAGAATGGCGGCACGCACCCGATCGCGCGATTCGCGTACGGCCGCTTCGGGCAGGCCGACGATCTGGGTGAAGGGCAGGCCGCCGGACAGGTGTACTTCCACCTGCACCAGCGGTGCATGCACACCCGCGCGGGCGCGGCTGTGCACCAGCGCCAGGCTCACCGCCCGGCGCTCAGGTGTTCTTGTCGGAGATGCGGTTTTCCAGCGCGACGACTGCCTGTTCCAGTGCCTCGAGCTTTTCACGGGTGCGCAGCAGTACGGCACGCTGCACTTCAAATTCTTCGCGGGTGACCAGGTCCAGCTTGCTCAGCCCGGCCTGCAGCGCGGTCTTGAAGGTGGCCTGCAGTTCTTCGCGCGATTCGCGCAGACCTGGCGGCACCAGGCTGCTCAGGCGGCGGGCCAGCTCGTCGATGTGGTTGAGGTCGATCATGGGGTTTCTCCGCAGGGTTGAGCCGAGCCTAGGCGGCGGCTGTTGGTTGCGGGCATCGGTATCCGTTATTGCCAATGGTAAGGATAGTCCGGAACCTTGCTAGTGGCACGCCAGCCTGCACGGTATGCTGCAGGTATCACCCAAGGAGCCGACCAATGAAGATGATCATGGCCATCGTCAAGCCGTTCAAGCTGGACGACGTGCGCGAGGCGCTTGCCGAACGCGGCGTGGCCGGTATCACCGTCACCGAGGTCAAGGGCTTTGGTCGGCAGAAGGGCCACACCGAGCTGTATCGCGGTGCCGAGTACGTGGTCGATTTTCTGCCGAAGGTGAAGATCGAGGTCGCGGTCACCGATGCGCAGGCTGATGAAGTGGTGGAGGCCATCGTCAAGGCTGCTGGCACCGGCAAGATCGGCGACGGCAAGGTGTTCGTGTACGACCTGGGCAGCGTGGTGCGGATCCGCACCGGCGAACTGGATGGCGACGCGCTTTGAGGTTTCGGGGTTTGGGGTTTTGAAGCTTTGAAGCTTTAGAGCACCCCTCCCCAACCCTCCCCTGCGCTATGCGCAAGGGAGGGGGCCAAGCTCTGCTCCCTCCCTTTGGCGCAGCCAAGGGGAGGGTTGGGGAGGGGGAGCTTTGGCTTTGGCTTTGGCCTTAGCCTTTGATCCGCCGATACAGCCGCTTCCACGCATTCCGCACCGCCTGCACCCAGCCCGGCTCGGCCAGCGCCGCGGCCTGTTCGGCACTGGGCTTCTGTCCAGTCAAACGCTGGCGCATCTTCACCAGGTTCTTCATGTCGCTGCGGCGCAGTTGGCGCGAGATCGGCCAGTTGCGCAGCCAGCGCGGCGAACGCAGCGCCGAGGTGAAATCCAGCAGCACCGGCACACCCGCGCTTACCACCACATTGGTGCCATGCAGGTCGTTGTGGGTAATGCCGGCCGCATGCAGGCGGGTCAGTGCGCTCTGCAGTTGGTCAAACACTTCCTGGCTCACGCCCTGCACGCCTGCGCTCAAGGTGTCGCCGGGGACGTATTCCATGCCCAGCGCCAGACCACCCAGGCTGCCCAGCAAGGCCGGGGCATGCTTCCAGCCCTGCAGGCGTCTGAGCACCCTTGCTTCGCGGCGCACCAGCAGGCGCGCTACCGGCGACAAGGGCGTGCCGCGGTAGCGGCGATAGTCCTTGACCACTGCCGGGCGGCCGTCCAGTTCGGTCCGGTAGACGTCAGGTTCCAGCAGGCGTTCGCCACGCTTGAGCAACTGGTTATCGGGAACAACGACATGTTCGCCGTCGAAATTGGGCAGTGTGTCCATGCAAACCTTCCTGACGCGGGCAACGGCGCGGAAAGCGTCTTGCAAAGCCGGTCTAACGTGCCCTGGGCGGGCGGGGATGTGCGGCAATTATAAAACTGCACAGTCCATGAATTGCTGAATGTAAAAAAATGTAGGAATCACGTGACGGAAATGATTGTTGCGATCACGCGGTTGTCACCGTCTGGGGCGTGTGCGCTGCGTCAGGCCCTGAACGAAAAACCCCACGCCATTGCGGGCGCGGGGTTCGATTCACAGCGCTGGCAGCAGGCTTACTCGCCCAGTGCCTTGGCCACGAACGGCGGACTGACCAGTGCGCCGGTGTGCAGCGGGGCGGTGTAGTACAGCGTGTCGAACGGCTTGGCGGCCGAATCGGCCTCGCGGAAGCCGAAGCCGAAACCGGCCTGCTTGCTGGCCACGGTCACCGACCACCAGCCGGTCGGGTAGCACGGCTGCGGGAACGGCAGGGTCTTGAACGACTGGAAGCCGGCCTTGCCCATTTCCGAACGCATGTCCTTGATCAGCTCCAGCAGGGCCAGCGGCGACTCGCTCTGCTGCACCAGCAGGCCGTCGTCCTTCAGGGCGCGGAAGCAGCTCTCGAAGAAGGACTTGTTGAACAGGCCTTCGGCCGGGCCAACCGGGTCGGTGGAGTCGACGATCACCACGTCCACGCTGCCCGGGGCGCAATTGGCCATGTACGCCACGCCGTCGTCGAACAGCAGCTCGGCGCGCACGTCGCCGTTGGATTCGCACAGTTCCGGGAAGTACTTCTCGGCCATGCGGGTGACCTGCTCGTCGATATCGCACTGGGTGGCGCTTTCCACGCCCGGGTGCTTGAGCACCTCGCGCAGGGTGCCGCAGTCGCCGCCGCCGATGATGACCACGCGCTTGGGCGCCGGGTGGGTGAACAGCACCGGGTGGCTGATCATCTCGTGGTAGAAGAAATTGTCCTTGGTGGTCAGCATCATGGCGCCGTCGATGACCATCAACTTGCCCCAATCGGTGCTGTCGTAGATCTCGATCTTCTGGAACGGCGACTGCACTTCGTCCAGCTTGCCGGTGATGCGGAAACCAATAGCCGAACCGGTCGGCTGGAAGTGTTCGATGAACCAGTTTTCGTTGGAGGTCATGATGATTCCTGGGTGCTGGGGCTGTCCTTCTCCCACCGGGAGAAGGTGCCCCGAAGGGGCGGATGAGGGTAAGGGCGAAGCCTGTCACAGTCAGGTTTCACGCTTGCCCTCACCCCCGACCCCTCTCCCGGGGGGAGAGGGGAGGTAGTGAGGGCGCGGATTGTAACGGACCCTTGCCCCGCTAGCGTTAGAATGCGCGTCCTTATTTATCCACAGCTGAGAGTTGCTACGCCGATGAGCGATTGGTCCCTCGAACAGGCCCGCAAGACCTATTCGATTCCGCACTGGTCCGACGGGTATTTCGACGTCGATACCGCAGGCCACCTGGTGGTCCGTCCCGTTGGCGCCGAAGGCGCGGCGGTGTCGTTGCCGCAGATTGTCGATTCGGCGCGTGCCGCCGGCGCCAAACTGCCGTTGCTGGTGCGCTTCCCGGACATCCTCGGCCAGCGCCTGGGCAAGCTGCAGGCGGCGTTCGCCCAGGCCCAGTCCGACTGGGACTACGCCGGCGGCTACACCGCGGTCTACCCGATCAAGGTGAACCAGCACCGTGGCGTGGCCGGCACCCTGGCCAGCCACCACGGCGAGGGCTTCGGCCTGGAAGCCGGCTCCAAGCCGGAGCTGATGGCGGTGCTGGCGCTGAGCCGGCCGGGCGGGCTGATTGTCTGCAACGGCTACAAGGACCGCGAGTACATCCGCCTGGCCCTGATCGGCCGCAAGCTCGGTCTGCAGACCTATATCGTCATCGAGAAGCCGTCCGAGCTGAAGCTGGTGCTGGAGGAATCCAAGGCGCTGGACGTGATGCCGGGCCTGGGCGTGCGCATGCGTCTGGCCTCGCTGGGCGCCGGCAAGTGGCAGAACAGCGGCGGCGACAAGGCCAAGTTCGGCCTGTCCCCGCGCCAGCTGCTGGACCTGTGGAAGGCCCTGCGTGACACCGAGTACGCCGATTGCCTGAACCTGCTGCATTTCCACATGGGCAGCCAGATCAGCAATGTGCGCGATATCGCCAACGGCATGCGCGAAGCCACCCGCTACTTCGTCGAGCTGTCGCAGCTGGGCGCCAAAATCAGCCACGTCGATGTCGGCGGCGGCCTGGGCATCGATTACGAAGGCACCCGTTCGCGCAGCTACTGCTCGATCAACTACGGCCTCAACGCCTACGCCAGCAACATCGTGCAGCCGCTGGCCGAGGCCTGCGAAGCGCATGGCCTGACCCCGCCGCGCATCATCACCGAGTGCGGCCGCGCAATGACCGCGCACCACGCGGTGCTGATCGCCAATGTGTCGGAAGTGGAGCAGGCCGCCGAAGGCCGCGTGCCCGAAGCGCATGACGACGAGCCGGCGGCGATCCGTCACCTGCGCGAGATCCACGAGGAGCTCGACCAGCGCCCGGCGGTGGAACTGTTCCAGGAAGCCCAGCACTTCCATGCCGAAGGGCTGAGTGCCTATGCACTGGGCCAGATCGACCTGCCGCAGCGTGCGCGCATCGACGACCTGTTCTACGCCATCGCCAACGGCGTGCGCGCACGCCTGAGCTATGACGAAAAGAGCCATCGCCCGGCGCTGGATGAATTGAACGACCGCCTGGTCGACAAGTACTTCGTCAACTTCAGCGTGTTCGAGTCGATCCCGGATGCCTGGGCTATCGATCAGGTATTCCCGATCGTGCCGATCGAGCGCTTGAACGAGCGTCCCGAGCGTCGCGGCGTGATCGCCGACATGACCTGCGATTCCGACGGCATGGTCAAGACCTACGTCGAGAACGAAAGCCTGGACAGCTCGCTGCCGCTGCACGCGGTGCGTCATGGCGAGAGCTACCGCATCGGTTTCTTCCTGGTCGGCGCCTACCAGGAAATCCTCGGCGACATCCACAACCTGTTCGGCGATACCGACGCGGTGGAAGTAGTGGTGGATGCCGATGGCTACGTGATCACCCAGCAGCGCCGCGGCGATACCACCGACGTGATGCTGGACTACGTGGGTTACAGCCTGGACGACCTGCGCGCCTCGTACCGCAAGCGCGTGGCCGATGCACAGCTGTCGGCCGAACGCGCCGCGGAGTTGGACGCAGCGTTGGAAGCCGGCCTGACCGGCTACACCTACCTGTCAGACGAACCGCTGGCCTAACAACGCAAGCGAGATAAAAAGCCCCTCTCCCGTTCACGGGAGAGGGGTTGGGGTGAGGGGAAGCTTGTAGCAAGCGAACCCGACTTACCCCCGAAACACCTGAAACCCAGCAAACGACTGACTAACCGGCATCAACTCGATGCGGTTGACGTTCAAGTGTGCCGGCAGCGTTGCCACCCAGAAGATCTGCTCGGCGATGTCTTCAGCCGTCATCGGGCTGGCACCGCCGTACAGCTGATCGGATGCGGCCTGATTGCCATGCGTACGCACCAGGGTGAACTCGGTTTCGGCCATGCCCGGTTCGATCGCGGTCACGCGCACACCGGTGCCGTGCAGGTCCGAGCGCAGGCCCAGCGAGAACTGGCTGACGAAGGCCTTGGTGCCGCCATAGGCATTGCCACCCGGATACGGATACAGCGCAGCGGTGGAGCTGATGTTGATGATCGCGCCACGGCGCTCTACGAGCTTCGGCAGCAGGTGATGGGTCAGCGTGACCAGTGCGGTGATGTTGGTGTCGATCATCGTGCGCCAGTCTTCCAGGCTGGCGTGCTGGGCGGCAGCGGTGCCTTGGGCGAGACCTGCGTTGTTGACCAGCAGATCGATGTCGCGGAAGGCGGACGGCAGGGCGGCCAAAGCGGCTTCCATTGCAGCGGCATCGCGGATGTCGAAGGCGGCGGCGTGGATCTTGTCGGCGCCGAATTCTTCCACCAACGGCTGCAGGCGTTCGGCACGACGACCGGTGGCGATCACTTTCCAGCCCGCGGCAGCGAAGCGACGGACAGCGGCGGCGCCGAAGCCGGAAGTGGCGCCGGTGATCAGAGCGGTCTTGGACATTGCGGAATCCTTGGGGCAGGGGATTTCGATTTTCGCACTTTGGGGCTTTGGGGGTGTGGGGCCGAAGGCACAAGCAAGAGCCAAGGCCAAAGCGCGCCCTCATCCCAACCCTTCTCCCGCAGGCGGGAGAAGGGCTAAAGCCAAAGCTCAAAGCTCAAAGCCAAAGCCAAAGCCAAAGCCAAAGCCAAAGCACCCCTCCCCAACCCTCCCCTGCGCCTACGGCGCAAGGGAGGGAGCAAAGCGCGGCTTCGCTTTGCGTCGCTGCGACCTGACCGATCGCACAATTAGCCCCCTCCCTTGCGCCGTAGGCGCAGGGGAGGGTTGGGGAGGGGTGCTCTTTGCAGGGAAATCAACGGCGCAAAGGAAACCAACTATCGAGCAAACGCCCGCTCAAAGCCTCAGGTGCGCTGCACGTACCAGGACTGCAATGGCACAAACAAAAACCCCGACATCAACCGATATCGGGGCTCAAATAGTCCTGAAGTTCCGCTAGCGATCTGTACCTAGCAACAGCCCCCTTTTGTAAAGGGGGCGCGCCGACAGGCGCGGGGATTTGGATGTAAAGAGCACGGGGCCCAAAGTTTGTTTCACAAACTTTGGGGTGAAGCCGCCGTAGGCGACTTCACTGCGCCTTGATCGCCATCGCCTGCAAACCCGTGCCGTTGAGCTTGGCCTTGGCTTCAGCCAGTTCGCTGGCGGTGCCATACGGGCCCATGCGCACGCGGTACACGGTGTTGCCGTTGATCTGCGCCGATTCCACCCGCGCCGCCAAACCCATCATCGCGAGCTTGGCCTTGGTCGATTCGGCATCACCCGAAGCGCCAAATGCACCTGCCTGCAGGATGTAGCGCACGTTCTCGGTCGCAGCTGCCGGTGCGGCAGTTGCAACAGTTGCAGCCGGAGCAGGAGTTGTCGCTGCAGGCGCCGGCTTGGGAGCCGTAGCTGCAGCGGCCGGGGCATCGTTGGCAACCTGTGCCGGACGCGCTGCCACTTCGCTGACCGGCGCCGGCTGGCGAGCGGTCTCGCTCACCGGTGCCGGCAACGGACGCCCTTCCAGCGCAGCCTGCGCACGCTGGGCATCGGTTGGCGGGGTGGCCGGCGTTGCCGCCGCAGTCGCGCGCGCGGCAGCCGCACGGCGTTGTTCCTCGGCCTTGGCACTGGCTGCCAACTCGGCATCGGACATCTGCACTTCCGTGCCTGGCAGCAGGGTGTAGAAGTCGTACTGGGTGGCTGGCTTCTCTTCCGGCTTGGCACCGGCAGGCGTGGCTGGCTTGTTCGATTCCACACCGGCGTCGACGTCGGCATCGGCAACCGGCGCCGGCTGTGCGTCCGGGTTGGGTTGCGGGCCTACGCGCAGAAAACCGTCGCCGTCCTTCTTGAACAGGTTGGGCGCCGCCAGGAACACCACCGCCGCAATCGCCACGCCGGCAACCAGCCACACCCAGCCGGGCGTGCCATTGTCGTTGTTGCGCCGGGCTTGGGTTTTGCCGCGTCGTGCTGCCATGTCTACTGCGTCTCCAGGTGTTTACATCTTTTCCGGGGCACTGACGCCCAGGATGCTCAGGCCATTGGCCAGGGTCTGCCGTGCGGCGCTGGCCAAGGTGAGCTTGGCGTTGCGCTCAGCAGCATCATCCACCAGCACGGGGGTGCCGTGATACCACGTGTGGAAAGCGTGTGCCAATTCACGCAGGTACTGCGCGACCTGGTGCGGTTCCAGCGCGATGCCGGCCGCTTCCACCACTTCCGGATAACGCGAGATTTCGTTCATCAATTCCAGCGAAGCGTCGTCGCCCAGACGCGACAGCGCGGCCAGTCCCTCGGCTTGCTTGTAGTCCAGGCCCTTCTCCTGCGCCTGGCGCAGCAGCGAGCAGACGCGGGCATGCGCGTACTGCACGTAGAACACCGGGTTGTCGCTGCTCTGCTGGCGGGCCAGGTCGATGTCGAAGGTCAGCTGCGAATCGGGCTTGCGCGCGATCAGGAACCAACGCACCGCATCGCTGCCCACTTCCTCGATCAGGTCGCGCAGGGTCAGGTAGCTGCCGGCACGCTTGGACAGCTTCACTTCCTCGCCGCCGCGCATCACCGTCACCATCTGGTGCAGCACGTATTCCGGCCAGCCCTTGGGAATGCCCAGGTCCAGTGCCTGCAGGCCAGCGCGCACGCGCGCCAGCGAGCCGTGGTGGTCGGCGCCCAGTTCGGTGATAGCGCGTTCGTAACCGCGCTGCCACTTGCTCAGGTGATAGGCCACGTCCGGCAGGAAGTAGGTGTAGGTGCCGTCGGACTTGCGCATCACGCGGTCCTTGTCGTCACCAAAATCGGTGGAGCGCAGCCACAGCGCGCCGCCTTCCTCGTAGGTGTGGCCGGAGCTGATCAGCTGCTGCACGGTTTCGGCAACCTTGCCGTCCTTGTACAGCGAGCTTTCCAGGAAGTAGATGTCGAAATCCACGCCGAATGCGGCCAGATCCAGGTTCTGCTCGTTGCGCAGATAGGCCACCGCAAAACGACGGACTTCTTCCAGGTTCTCGGCATCCTTGGCGCCGACGATCTGGCTGCCTTCCAGGTCCACCGTCTCACCCAGCAGATAGGCCTTGGCCACGTCGCCGATGTATTCGCCGTTATAGGCTTCGGCTGGCCACTGCTCGTCGCCCGGCTTGAAGCCGCGAGCGCGCGCCTGCACCGACTTGGCCAGGTTTTCGATCTGCACGCCGGCGTCGTTGTAATAGAACTCGCGCTTGGCGTTCCAGCCGTTGACTTCCAGTACGCGGGCGATGCAATCGCCGATCACACCAGCGCGGCCGTGGCCGACATGCAGCGGACCGGTCGGGTTGGCCGACACGTATTCGACGCCGACGCTGCGGCCGTTGCCACTCAGGTTGCGACCGTAGTCTTCGGCTTCCTTGAGCACGCTGACCACTTCGCGCTGGTATGCCACCGGCGAGAGTTTGAAATTGATGAAGCCAGGGCCGGCGATCTCGACATTGACGATGTCGTCGCTGGCCGGCAACGCGGTTACCAGCGCCTGTGCAACGGCGCGCGGATTGCTGCGCGCGGCCTTGGCCAGCAGCATGGCGGCGTTGGTGGCGAAATCACCGTGTTCGCGGGTCTTGGGTCGTTCGACCACGAAATCCGGCGGCAGGGTGTCGGCAGGCAAAGTGCCGTTGGCGCGCAAGGCTTCGATGCCTTGGCCGATGAGGGCGCGGAGTTGGGCTTTCACGTGGACTATTCTGCTTGGAGCGCGGAACTGACCATTTTACCCGACCTGCGTCACGGCCGCCCGCGAGCTGCCTGCAGGGGTCAGCAATGTCAAAAAAACAGAAATGCCACGCTGGCCAGCAGGCATGGGGCATTCCGTCCACAGCTGGGCGGAATCGGGGAGTGGGGTGCGGGTGGGGAGGTTCAGGCTGGGCCGCTCAGACCCAGCCACGCGCGGCCAGCGACACCGGCGCGCCGTCGCCGATCACGAAATGGTCGAGCAGGCGGATATCCACCAGCGCCAAGGCCTGCTGCAGGCGCGTGGTGATGGCACGGTCGGCCGCCGACGGTTCAGGATTCCCGGACGGGTGGTTGTGCCCGACGATTACCGCCGCAGCATTGTGTGCCAAGGCCTGGCGGACGACTTCACGCGGATGTACCTCGGCGCTGTCTACCGTTCCTGTGGATAACTCCTCAAAGGCCAATGCCCGATGCCGGTTGTCCAGGAATAACGCTGCGAACACCTCCTGCGGCCGGTGGCGCAGGCGCTGGGCGAAGTAGCGGCCGGCGGCGGTCGGGTCGGTCAGCGCATCGCCACGTTCCAGCCCGGCGGCCAGATGGCGCCGGCCCAGTTCCAGCGCTGCGCTGAGCTGGCAGGCGCGGGCCGGGCCCAGGCCGGGCAACTTGGCCAGTTGCGGCGCACTGCGGTCCAGCAGTGCCCGCAGCGGGCCGTGCGCCTGCAACAGCTCGCGCGCGGTCTGCACCGCATCACGCCCGCGCAGCCCCGAACCGAGGAAAATCGCCAGCAGTTCAGCATCGGAAAGTGCGGCTGTGCCACGTGCCAGTAATTTTTCGCGCGGGCGTTCAGCGCTGGGCCAATCACGGATATGCATGAGTGGCAGATTCACCGCCATTTGCCAAAAACTGGATCAGGCGTAACAAAGCCTTCGGTTAAGCTAACCCTTCTTCTGTACCTAGGAATCCCCATCCGTGACCAGCGTTTCCCCCACTTCCCGCCCCTTGGAAGGACAGAAGCTGCTGCTATGCGTAGGCGGCGGCATCGCTGCGTACAAGTCGCTGGAGCTGGTGCGTCGGCTGCGTGATGCCGGCGCCACCGTGCAGGTGGCAATGACCGCTGGTGCGCAGCAGTTCGTTACTCCGCTGAGCTTCCAGGCGCTGTCCGGCCATCCCACCCGCACCACGCTGTGGGACAGTGCCGCCGAGCAGGCCATGGGCCATATCGAACTGGCGCGCTGGGCTGACCGCATCGTCATCGCCCCGGCCACTGCCGATCTGCTGGCCCGGTTGGCGCATGGCAATGCCGACGATCTGGTGACCACGCTGTGCCTGGCCAGTACCGCGCCGCTGACTGTGTGCCCGGCGATGAACCACCGCATGTGGCTGCACCCGGCCACCCAGGCCAACATGGCATTGCTGCGCGAGCGCGGCGTGCAGGTGATCGGGCCGGAGGACGGTCCGCTGGCCGAGGGCGAATCCGGCCCCGGCCGGGTCAGCGAAGCACCGACCATCATTGCTGCGCTCGCCGGCAACCAAGCACCGCAGGCGCCGGCCAAGCCGGGCCGGCTGAACGGCATGCGCGTGCTGATCAGCGCTGGTCCCACCTACGAAGATCTGGACCCGGTGCGCTACGTCGGTAACCGCAGTAGCGGCAAGATGGGCTATGCCTTGGCCGCCGCCGCCGCCCGTCAGGGTGCGCAGGTGGTGCTGGTCAGCGGCCCGGTACAGCTGGCCACCCCGGCCGGCGTGCAGCGCATTGATGTGCGCTCGGCCGCGCAGATGCGTGAGGCCGTACTCGGTGCCTTGCCGGCCGATATCTACATCGGCGCTGCTGCCGTGGCCGACTACACGCCGCGCCAGGTCTCTCCGCAGAAGCTGAAGAAAACCGCAGGCACCCAGACCCTGACCCTGGAGCTGGTGCGTACCGCCGACATCCTCGCCGAAGTGGCCGTGCACGAGCAGGCCTTGAAGCTGGTGGTGGGCTTTGCCGCTGAAACCCACGACGTCGAGAAGTACGCGCGCGGCAAGCTGGCCGACAAGCATCTGGATCTGATCATCGCCAACCAGGTCGGCATTGCCGGCAATGGTTTTGAGAGTGACCAGAACGCCGCTGTGGCCTACTGGAACGGTGGTCTGCGCGAGTTCCCGGGCGTCGCCAAGACCCAACTGGCCGAACAATTGCTGGATTTGATTGCCGAGAGGTTGGACGCATGAGTAATGAACTGCAGCCCTTGCAGGTGAAGCTGCTGGACCCGCGCTTCGGCGACAGCTGGCCGCTGCCGGCCTACGCCACCGAGGCCAGCGCCGGCATGGACCTGCGCGCGGCCACCGAAGCACCGTTGACGCTGGAACCCGGCGATGCGGCGCTGCTGCCCAGCGGCATCGCGATCCATATCGCCGATCCGGGCCTGTGCGCGGTGGTTCTGCCGCGCTCCGGGTTGGGTCATCGGCACGGTATCGTGTTGGGAAATGGCACGGGCTTGATTGATGCCGATTACCAGGGACCACTGCTGATCAGCGTGTGGAACCGCGGCCGCGACGCCTTCACCATCGAGCCGGGCGACCGTATTGCGCAGTTGGTGGTGATGCCGATTGCACGCGTAACGTTGCAGGTAGTAGATACTTTCATCGACAGTGCACGTGGAACGGGTGGATTCGGCCACACCGGGGTGCGCTGACAGGGGGAACGCACGATGAGCCAAGGCAATGAGAGCGGGCGGCCACGTCCTGCGCTGGGTCGATCAACGCCACTGCTGGCGGTGCTGCTGCTGTTGTTGGCCGGCTGGTTCGGCTGGAGCGCGGTAGATCAATGGATGCAATCCGGTACCAGTGCCGGGCTTGAGCAATCCCGCGATCAGGCCGTTGCCGGTGTGCAACAGGCATTGACCGCGCAGACCGCGCAGTTCGGCAAGCAGCTGGCGCTGGAGCCGGTCAAGGCCGCGCTGGCCAGCGGCGATGCAGCCGCCGTCGCCTTGGCGGTACGTGACAAGTGGAACGGCGTGGAAGACGCGCAGGTTCTCGACGCCAGCCTGGCCGAGGCTTATGCCGAGCCGGCCGCGTTTGGTTACTCGCGACTGGCCCTGCTGGAACAGGCCATGGCGACCGGCCAGCCGGTGGCGCTGGTGGTCCGCGATGGCGGCAGCCCGCGGCTGGGCCTGGCCGCACCGGTGCTGCTGCAGGGCAAGCCGGCGGTGATCTATATCCGCCAGCCGCTGACCCGGCTGACCTCCGTGTTTGATGGCATTGATTCGCCGAACAGCGCCTTCCTGGGGCTGCGTCAGGGCGGTTTTACCATCGTCCAGAAAGGCGCAACCAACTTGGGCAACAGCGCCGATGCACTGGCGCGCCCGGTTGGCGACACCGGTCTGCGCGTTGTTGCCGAGCTGCCGGATGCCAACACCGGTGCGATGGGCCTGGGGGTGATTGCCAGCGCCATCGTGGCGCTGTTGCTGCTGGCCACTGCTTTGCTGCTGTTGCTGGGGCGCAAGCGTTTGGCGAATCTGCCGGTCCTGCGCAAGAACACCGCACAGGTCGACGATGGCGGCCTGACCTTGCAGGAAGCGCTGCAGCAGGACCCGCAGCCGCTACCGGCTTCGGCCAATGCGCGCGCGGACGATGCGCCGCAGGCGCGGGTTGAGCCGGGAGCCGACGCGGTATTGCCGGTGATCTTCCGCGCCTACGATATCCGTGGCGTGCTTGGCACCGAGTTGAATGCCAGTGTCGCCACCCTGATCGGTCAGGCCATTGGTAGCGAAATGCAGGCACAGGGCCTGCGCGATGTGGTGGTGGGCCGCGATGGCCGTCTGTCCGGACCGGAGCTGGCTGACGCCTTGATCACCGGCCTGCGTCGCGCTGGTTGCGATGTGATCGATATCGGCATGGCACCGACCCCGGTGGTGTACTTCGCCAGCTATCACCTGCGTGCCGGCAGCTGCGTCGCGGTCACCGGCAGCCACAACCCACCGGACTACAACGGCTTCAAGATCGTCATCGGTGGCGAGACGCTGTCCGGCGACGCCATCACCGATCTGTACAAGCGCATCCAGGAAGGTCGCCTGCAGCATGCCGACAGCGAAGGCAGCCTGCAGCAGCGCGAGGTCATTGATGACTACGTGCAGCGCATTGCCGATGACGTGCAGCTGGACCGCCCGCTCAAGATCGTTGCCGATGCCGGCAATGGCGTTGCCGGTGCGGTGGCGCCGCAGTTGTTGGAAGCCATTGGTGCCGAGGTGATTCCGCTGTACTGCGAGGTGGATGGCAACTTCCCCAACCACCATCCGGACCCCAGCGACCCGCACAACCTCGAAGACCTGGTGCAGATGGTCAAGCGTTTCGACGCGGACCTGGGCGTGGCCTTCGACGGCGATGGTGATCGTCTTGGCGTGGTTACCAAGGACGGCAAAATCATTTTTGCCGACCGCCTGCTGATGTTGTTCGCCGCCGATGTGCTGGCGCGCAACCCCGGCGCGATGGTCATCTACGACGTGAAGTGCACGGGCAAGTTGTCGGACTACATTCTGCGCAACGGCGGTAGCCCGATGATGTGGAAGACCGGGCATTCGCTGGTCAAGGCGAAGATGCGCGAGACCGATGCCGAGCTGGCTGGCGAGATGAGCGGCCACTTCTTCTTCAAGGAACGCTGGTACGGCTTTGATGATGGTCTGTACGCGGCGGCGCGCCTGCTGGAGATCTTGGCGCAGCGTGATGAAGAACCGTCCGAGGTATTGAATGAGTTGCCGGATGCGGTTTCCACGCCGGAGTTGAAGGTGGCGGTGGAGGAAGGCACCCAACATGCGCAGGTGGCCTTGATCGTGGCTGCAGCGCAGGTTGAGGACTCGCCGTTCGCAGGCGCGCGCATCTCGACGATTGACGGCCTGCGTGCCGACTTCAGCGATGGCTGGGGTCTGGTGCGTGCGTCCAATACCACGCCGGTGCTGGTGCTGCGCTTCGAGGCCAATGATGAAGTAGCGCTGGAGCGGATCAAGGGGGTGTTCCGCGAGCAGTTGCTGCAGGTGTTGCCGGCGGGGACTGAACTGGGGTTCTGATCGGCGGTGCTGTTGTGCAAGAGCCGTCCACGCATCGCGTGGGCGGCTCTTTGCTTTCTGGACCTCCGCCATTCGCCAGCTGCTTTCTTGCATAGCAGGTTTTGTTGGATGGCTTTGGATTACTGCGAAAGGCACCCCTCCCCAGCCCTCCCCTTGGCTGCGCCAAAGGGAGGGGGTGTAGTGCGTGCAGCCCGTCAGATCGAAGCGCAGCCGCTTGTCTCCCTCCCTTTGGCGCAGCCAAGGGGAGGGCCGGGGAGGGGTTGCCGTTGCTCGAGCCTTCGTTCGCTTGTAGGAGCGGCGTCAGCCGCGAAGCCACAGTGGCTTCCGCATCCAGCAATCTCAGATCAACGAACGCTTGGTGTTTCACCAGCTTCGCGGCTGACACCGCTCCTACAAGCTGTGCTGCTCACGCCCCACCAAACCGTAAACCAACGCCGGGTTCGGTAAACAGATAGCGCGACTCCAATGCGGAATCCCCCAGCTTGTGCCGCAGCCGCCCCACCAGGATGCGCAGGTAGTGCGTGTCATGCCGATGCGTCGGTCCCCAGATTTCCTGCAGGATCTGCGGCTGGGTCACCACCCGTCCGGCATTGCGCAACAACAACGCCAGCAGCGCGTACTCCTTGCGGGTCAGTGCAATCGCTTCGCCATCCACGCGTACATCGCGGCGCGACAGGTCGATATGCAGGCGGCCGTCATCAAACACCGGCACCTGACCTTCGCTATCGGTGCTGCGGCTGCGCAGCAGCGCCCGAACCCGCGCCATCAATTCCTGGGTGCCGAACGGCTTGGTCACGTAGTCGTTGGCGCCGTTGTCCAAGGCGCGCACCTTCTCGGCTTCGCCGGCACGCACGCTGAGCATGATCACCGGCACCTGGCTCCATTGGCGCAGCTCGGCCAGCACATCGTGGCCTTCCATGTCGGGCAGGCCGATATCCAGCACCACCAGATCGGCACCATCCTCGGCCAGTCGTTGCAGGCCTTCGGCGCCGTTGGCAGCCTGGCTGACCGCATAGCCCTGCGCGCGCAGTGAAATATCCAGAAAGCGCCGGATCTGCACTTCGTCATCGACCACCAGCACGCGTGGCGGCGGGATGGCCGGCGCCTCAGCCGTCATCGCGCGGGCTCTCGGGGTGTGGCTGGAGCAGGGGCAGGGTCATGCGTATCAGCGTACCGCGTCCGTCGCGTCCCGGCAGCGCTTCGACGCTGCCGCCGTGCGCACCGATCATGCCCTGGCAGATGGTCAGGCCCAGACCGGTGCCCTGGCGGCCGCGGTCGCCGCGTTCCACGCTGTAGAACATATCGAAGATGCGCGAGCGCTCGGCATCGGGTATGCCCGGGCCGGCGTCGATCACCTCGATGCGCAGCTCGTTGGCCTGCTGGCGCGCGCGCACTTCCACCGGTACGCCGGGCGGCGAGAACTTGGCGGCGTTCTCCATTACGTTGAACACCGCCTGCTCGACCAGCGCCGGGTGCACCCAGATCGGTGCCAGCTCCGCCGGAATATCCAGCTGCAGACGCACGCCCGGTTGGTAGCGCTGCAAGCGCCGCGCGGCTGAACCGATCAGCTCGTCCACGCCGATCCAGTCGCGGTTGAGCTTGAGTCCGTCATGGCCGAGCCGGGTCATGTCCAGCAGGTTCTGGATGTAGCGGTCCAGTCGCTCGCCTTCGACCACGATGGTGTCGAGCAGGGCGCGGCGGTCGCTGGCATCCATTGCATCGGCGTAGTTGGACAGGCTGTCGGCCGAGCCGATCATCGCCGCCAGCGGCGAGCGCAGGTCGTGCGACACCGAGGACAACAGGGCCGAGCGCAGACGCTCGGTTTCGTTGTGCAGATGTGCGGTTTCCAGATCGGCCACCAGCCTTGTGCGCAGGGCCGCCTGGGCGATGTCGTCGGCCATCGCTTCCACCAGCTGACGTTGCTCCGGGGCCAGCCGTGGATGCTGATGGTCAAAGCGCAGGCCGGCCACGCCGATTGCGTGCGCTTCCCCGTCGAGCAAGGGCAGGAACCACCAGCCGGCGCCGGCCAGCGTGTCGGTGAAGCGGCCGGCGGGTTGCCCATGCCGCAGCGCCCAATCGGCGGCAGCCAGATCGGTGTCGCCCGGTGCGGCGGTGCCGCTGGTGCTGGTGTCATCACCCAGCCGCACCCATGCCGGTGCATCCAGTGCTTGTTCCAAGGCAACACGGCCGGCATGCCCAACTTGGGCGTTGTCGGTAGCGCCGACCAATTGCCGGCCCAAGGTCTGCCGCACATTGGCATGGCGATTGGCCGCGCGCAGCGCTACCACCTGCATGCGCAGACGTGATGCCAGGCGGCCTGCGACCAGCGCAGCGGCGAGGAACAGGAACACGGTGATCACGCCTTGCCGCGCGCTGATCGCAAAGGTGAAACGCGGTGCGATGAAGAAGAAGTTGTAGGCCAGGAAGCACAGCGTCGCTGCCAGCACCGCTGCACTCATGCGGGTACGCGCGGCCACCAGCACCACCGCGACGATGAACACCATCGCCAGATCGCTCAGGCCTATCCAGTGCTCGCCCAGCCACGCGGCGAGGCAGGCGCAAACCGTGGCCAACACCGCCGTCATCGCATCCTTGCCCCAGCTGTCCGGGGCCAGCGACAGGCCGAAGCGACGCGCATTGGCGCGCGCTTGCGGGGTACTGATGATGGTGATTTCGTAGTGCGCGCCGCGCTGGATCAGCTGCTGGGTCAAGGTCTGGTTGAACAGCCGCGCGAGCGGCCGCTCGCGGGTGCGGCCCAGCACCAGTGACGACACCGCGTTGTGCGCGGCGTAATCGAGCAGCGCATCGGCAATGCCCGGTCCATGCAGCAGTTCGGCATCACCGCCCAATCGCCGTGCCAGCGCGAAGGCATCGTCGATCTCGCGGCGGGTAGCTTCGTCGTGGCGACGGTGTTGCACGGTTACCACGGTCCATGGCGCATCGCGGCGCTCGGCGATACGCCGCGCTACCCGCACCAGATACTCGCTCTGGCCACCGCCATCGATGGCGACCACCACCCTCCGCCGCAGCGGCAGATTGCCTTCGCCACGTGCGGCGCGGGTCTCGCGCAGGCTGCTGTCGACGCGGTCGGCAGCTTCCTGCATTGCCAGTTCGCGCAAGGCGGTGAGGTTGGCCGGCGAGAAGAACGCCTGCAGTGCCTGCGCCGCCTGTTCGGGCACATAGACCTTGCCTTGCTGCAGGCGCTCGATCAGCTCGCGTGGTGGCAGGTCGACCAGCACGATGTCATGCAACCGATCGAACACTACGTCGGGCACGGTCTCGCTGACGCGCACGCCGGTGATGCGCATGACCACATCGTTGAGGCTTTCCAGATGCTGGATGTTGATCGTGGTCCACACGTCGATACCGGCATCGAGCAGTTCCATCACATCCTGCCAGCGACGTTCGTGACGACTACCGGGAGCGTTGCGATGGGCAAGTTCATCGACCAGTACCAGTGCTGGCTTGCGCGCCAGCACGGCATCCAGATCCATCTCCTGCAGCTGATGGCCGTGGTACTCCACCGCACTCAAGGCGATACGTGGCAGGCCGTCGAGCAGGGCGGCGGTATCGTTGCGGCCGTGGGTTTCAACCACGGCCGCCATCACGTCAACCCCGCGTCGCAGTTGTTCCTGGGCGCGGGTGAGCATGCTGAAGGTCTTGCCCACGCCCGGTGCGGCGCCGAGGAAGACGGTCAGCTTGCCGCCGGCGTCGCGTTGCAGGGCGTCGGCCAAGGCATCGGCCTGGCGGCTACGGGAGTCGTTCATGGTCACGATTGTGCGCTGTTGCAGGCGCGCCCTGCATCAGGGCGCATTCGCGGCGTGATCCAAGGCCCGGTTGAGGGCAATCACGTTGATGCGCGGCTGGCCGAACACGCCCCATTGGCGGCCCTGCAGCTGTGCATCAACCAACGACTGCACCTGTGCCAATGACAGGCCACGCGCAGCGGCCACACGTGCTACCTGCACCTGCACCGCAGCTGGCGACAGCTCCGGGTCCAGCCCGCTGGCCGACTGCGTGACCAGATCGCCCGGCACCTTGGCCGGATCGATCTTCTCGCGCGCTGCGGCAGCAGCGGTGGCTTCGCTGACGCGCTTGACTAGGTCCGGATTGCTGCGCGCCATATTGCTGCCGGCTGCGGCCATCGGGTCGTAGTTGGCAGCCGAAGGACGCGTCTGGAAATAGCCATCGCCAGTGAACGGCTGCGCCAGATACAGCGAGCCGCGCACCTGTCCATCGGCATCGCGGATCAGGCTGCCATCGGCCTGCGCCGGGAACAGCGAGCCGGAGATGCCGGTCGCCAGCACCGCATAGACCAGGCCGGTGCCGAGCAGGCCGAACAAGGACAGGCCAATGGCCGGCCGCCACAGCGGGTTGCCGGAACGATGGGAGGAGTTCATGGAGGTGTTCATGCGCCAAATACCAGAGCAAGCAGAAGGTCGATGGCCTTGATGGCCGCAAATGGCAGCAGCACGCCGCCCAAGCCGTACACCAGCATGTTCCGCCGCAGCAGCGCGGTGGCGGTGGCCGGACGGAAGCGCACGCCGCGCAGGGCCAGCGGAATCAGGGCCGGGATCACCAGCGCGTTGAAGATAAGCGCCGCCAGCACCGCATTGCGCGGGCTCGACAGCTGCATCACGTTCAAGGCCGCCATCGACGGGATGCTGGCGGCGAACAGCGCCGGCAGGATAGCGAAGTACTTGGAGACGTCATTGGCCAGCGAGAAGGTGGTCAGTGCGCCGCGGGTGATCAGCTGCTGCTTGCCCACTTCCACCACCGCCAGCAGCTTGGCCGGATCCGAATCCAGATCAACCATGTTGCCGGCCTCCTTGGCCGCCTGCGTACCGGAGTTCATCGCCAGGCCAATATCGGCCTGGGCCAGTGCCGGCGCATCGTTGGTGCCGTCGCCGACCATTGCGACCAGTCGGCCACCGGCCTGCTCGGCACGGATACGAGCGAGTTTGTCTTCCGGTCTTGCCTGGGCGATGTAGTCATCGACACCGGCTTCGGCGGCGATGGCGGCGGCGGTTAGCGGGTTGTCGCCGGTGATCATCACCGTGCGGATACCCATCGCCCGCAGCTGCGCGAACTTCTCGCGCATGCCGTGCTTGACCACATCGGCCAGTTCAACCACACCGAGTACGTGGCGGCCTTCACTGACCACCAGCGGCGTGGCACCGCCACGGGCAACCTGGTCCACCCGCGCCTGCAGCTCGTTCGGCACCGTGCCACCCAGCGCCAGTACATGTGCGGTGATGGCATCGCCAGCGCCCTTGCGGATGCTGCGGCCATTGTCCAGGTCGACGCCGGACATGCGGGTCTGCGCGGTGAACGCCAAGTACTCCGCTTTTTCCGGCTCGGCCGTGGTGCAAGCCTGCTCACGGGCCAGGCGCACAATGGATTTGCCTTCCGGGGTCGGGTCGGCGAGTGAGGACAACAGCGAGGCTTCACGCAGCTGTGCAGCGTCGATGCCGGCCAGCGGATGGAAGTGCGTAGCCTGACGGTCGCCGTAGGTGATGGTGCCGGTCTTGTCCAGCAGCAGCACGTCGACGTCACCCGCCACTTCTACAGCCTTGCCGGATTTGGCCAGCACATTGGCCGACAGCGCACGGTTCATGCCGGCGATGCCGATGGCCGGCAGCAGGCCGCCGATGGTGGTCGGGATCAGGCACACCAGCAGGGCGATCAGCAGCAGCGGATCGACCGTGACGCCGACAAAGCCTGCAATCGCCGGCAGCGTTGCCACCACCACCAGGAAGGTCAGCGACATCGCCGCCAGCAACAGGGTCAGCGCGATCTCGTTCGGCGTCTTCTGCCGGTTTGCGCCTTCCACCAGCGCGATCATGCGATCGAGGAAGCTGTGGCCCGGCTCGGCGCTGACCCGCACGATGATCTCGTCGGACAGCACCTTGGTGCCGCCGATCACGCCGGAGCGGTCGGTCTCGGCCTCACGCAGCACCGGTGCTGATTCGCCGGTGACCGCAGCTTCGTTGATGGTGGCAAGGCCGCGCACGATCTCGCCATCGGCCGGCACGAACTCGCCGGCACTGACGATCACATACTCACCCGGGCGCAGCTCGGCAGCCGGCACACGGCTTTCGGCAGCACCCTGCAACGGCGTGGCGACACGCCGTGCGACCAGGTCCTGACGTGCACGTCGCAGCGACGCGGCCTGGCCACGGCCACGCGCCTCGGCCACGGCTTCGGCGAAATTGCCGAACAACACCGTTACCAGCAGGATCGCGGTGACGGCCAGGCCGAAGCCCATCGGCGCATTGCCGCTGAGGGTGACGATCAGCGCCAGCATGGTGCCGACCATCACCACCGCCATCACCGGGTTGTGTAGCAGGTGCAACGGCGACAGCTTGCGTACCGAGTCGATCAGGGCACGGCGCAGACCGGCCGCATCAAGCAGGGCGGGGCGGCGCGATGCCGCAGGAGACGATGCCGCAGGAGAAGCAGAACGGTTCATGGGGGCGTTCACGGTGAGGGGACTCCCTGCAGGGCCAGCAGGCTCAGGTGTTCGGCCACCGGGCCAAGCACCAATGCCGGCAGGAACTGCAGCACGGTAAGGACAATGACCACGCAGATAAGCGTCAATGCGAAGGTCGGGGTTTCAATCTGCAGGCTGCCGGCGCTTTGCGGCACCTGCTTTTTAGCGGCCAACTGGGTGGCGATGATCAGCGGAATGATCAGGATCGGGAACCGACCCAGCGCCAACACCAATGCGCAACTCAGGTTCCACCAGACGGTATTGTCAGCCAGCCCTTCAAAGCCGGAGCCGTTGTTGGCATAGGCTGAAGTGAACTCGTAGAACACCTGGCTGATGCCATGGAAGCCGGGGTTGGAGGTGCCAGCCAGGCCGGGGATGGCCAGGGTCAGCGCGGTCAGGCCAAGCAGGGTGATCGGTTGCAACAGCACCAGTACCGCGAGCAGGCGCACCTGCGGCGTTTCCAGTTTGCGACCGAGCAGTTCGGGCGTTCGTCCGGTCATCAAGCCGGCCAGGAACACCGCCATCATCAGATAGACCAGGAACTGCTGGATGCCGCAGCCGATGCCGCCCCAGATAGCGCTGATCAACATGTTGACGATGGGCATCATGCCGCCGAGCGGGCTCAGCGAATCGTGCATGCCGTTGACCGAGCCGTTCTGCACCTGGGTAGTGATGGACGACCACAGCGCCGTGCCATCGGCACCGAAACGGGCTTCCTTGCCTTCCATCAGCAACGCACTGGCGGCGCTGGCGCTGTGACCTTCCAGCCACATGCTGGCGCTGGTGGTGATGACCGACATGGTCAGCATGCAGCCGAATACCAGGGCGCCAAAGCGACGCCGGCCGGTGAAGCTGCCGAGCATGCAGATGATGGCCATCGGGATCAGCAGGATGCCGATCAACTCCAGCGCGTTCGACAGCGGTGTCGGGTTTTCCAGCGGGAAGCTGCTGTTCGGGCCGTACCAGCCGCCGCCATTGGCGCCGAGCTGCTTGGCCGCAACCATCGCCGCGACCGGACCGAGCGGAATCTTCTGCGTTTCCATGCCGGCACTGGCGTCGATCGGCGTGGCCTGCGGGCCACCGGCCAGCGTGGAAGGCACACCCTGCCAGTTCAGCAGCAGCGTCCATACCAGGCACAGCGGCAGCAGGAAGCGCAGGCACAGGCGCACCACGTCGGCGTAGTAGTTGCCTACGGTGACGCGCATCGGGGTGTTGCCGGTGTCACTGCTGGCCGGCTTCATGAACAAGGCACGCAGCGTTGCTACCGCAAGTGCCAGGCCCATCATCGGGGTGATCACCTGCAGGCCGGTGATGCCGGTCATCTGCGAGAAGTAGGACAGCTGCGCCTGGCCGCTGTAATGCTGCTGGTTGGTGTTGGTCAGGAACGACACCATGGTGTGGAACGCGGTGTCCCAACGCATGTTGGGAATGTTGTCCGGGTTCAACGGCAACCAGGCCTGGGTCATGAACACCGCCTGGGTCAGCACCGCCAACACCAGGTTGCTGATCAGGAACGCGACCACATAGCCGCGCCAGGACATGGAGTGGTTGGGATCAACGCCGAGCATGCGGTACAGCGGCTTTTCGATCCAATGGAAGAGGACGTCGATACGCATCGGCGTACCGCGCATCAGCCGCGCCAGGTACAGGCCGAGCGGCCATGCCAGCGCCAGGCTGGCCAGAATGATGAGGATGGGTTCAATCACGACGGCACTCCTCAGAACGACTCAGGTCGAAGGACCGCATACAACAGGTAGGCAGCGGCGATCAGCACCACTACGCCGCACAACAGAGCAAGCCAGCCGGGCATGGAAACCTCGAATTACGATCAGGACGCGGCCGGGGCTGCCGGAACGCGCGTCGGTGGACGGGTAGGGCGGCAGGCAGGCGCGAACGACAAGTCTGATCACCCCGATCAGGCCGTTATCGTCCGCCTAGGGGGCGTAAACGATCGACGCTGTAGGGGTGGGGCTGGCGTAAAAGGCACGTAAAAAGTGGGGTTTTGGGCGAGGCGGGTGGGATTGCGGTGGGAACAATGCCGGAGCAGGAACGAAAGCCAGAAGCCAGAAGCCAGAAGCCAGAAGCCACAAGCCACAAGCCACAAGCCACAAGCCACAAGCCCCCTCATCCGCCCCTTCGGGGCACCTTCTCCCGTAAACGGGAGAAGGGACAGTCCTGGCCTGCGGTTGGCTCTGCTGTGGCTCTGCTGCAGTTCGCGGGCTTTCAGCCGCCAGTGGACTTTCAGCAACTGGCGAACTTTCAGACGCAGGGAGCCAATCCCTTCTCCCGCCCGCGGGAGAAGGTGCCCGGAGGGCGGATGAGGGGAAGCTTTTATACGAAGAAAGCGACCCTAAGGCCGCTTTCATTCTCAGTCCAAAAATTTACCGGGAAAGCCCCTGCCGAGCATGGCTCGGCACTACCGCCTACCTCTCAGCCCTTGGCAGGCACTGCATTGGCAGCAGGTGCCGCCGCAGCCGCTCCCGCATCAACCGGTGCCGCAATCCCCTTCAGCTCGCGATACCGCGCCAGGCTCTCGGCGATCTCAACTTCCAGTGCCTGCCGTTGCTGCTCGAACGCCGTCTGCAGGCGCAGCTGTGCGAGCAGTTCATTGTGACGCTGGCGGATCTCGCCGGCCTGCTTGTCAGGCACTTTCTGCCCGGCCAGTTCCCTGTTGCCGGCACTGGCGAGTTGGGAGGCCAAGGCGCCACGCAGGCTGGTCACGTTGAAGATCGCGGTCTTGACGTTGTTGTCGACAATCGCCGTGCGTTCACTGAACACACGGCGCAGATCGTCTTCTGTGGCGTAGGTGGACAGCATCGCCTGCTCGGTACGCTTGCGCGTGTCCGCCGCCGCTGCGTCCACTTCCTGTTGGGCTTTGGCCAGGGCCGCGTCAGCACGTTCTTCGGCGGTGAGCGCGCGCTGCACATCGGCACCGCGGATGCCGCTGCGTGCGTTGAACTCCTCGCGCGCCTTGTTCACCGCTTCCGGTGGCAAGGTGTCCGAGCAGATGCGCTTGCCGCCCTCATCCCAGCAGTACAGCTTCTTGCCAGGATCGGACGGCTTGTTCTGCGCCAGCGCCGGCATTGCCAGCGCTGCCAACATCAGCAACAAAGTTGCGGTGGTTTTGGACGGATTCGGCACCATGGCAGCCCCCTGCTATCAGCCTGTCGGATTGCTCCCGTAGCGGCCACGGTAGGCCAGCAACGGTTCGCGATAGCCAACAAGTTCCGGGTTCCCGGACGCGAATGCAAGCAGGTCGGCCAGATTGGCCACGGCAATCACCGGAATGCCGGTTTCGGCAGACACGGCCTGCGCGGCTGAACGGCGGTCCTCTTCGGAGGCGATCTCCTGGCGGTCCAGTGCCACCACGATGCCGGCCGGAATGCCCTTGGCTTCGCGGATGATGGCCAGGGCTTCACGGATGGCGGTGCCGGCAGTGATCACGTCGTCGACGATCAGGATGCGCTTGCCGGCCATGTCGGCGCCGATCAGGCTGCCGCCCTCGCCGTGGTCCTTGGCTTCCTTGCGGTTGAAGGTCAACGGCAGGTTGCGGCCGCGGTGCGAGAACTCGCAGGCAATCGCGGTGGCCAGCGGGATGCCCTTGTAGGCCGGGCCGAACAGCTGGTCGTAGGCAATACCGGCGGCATCGATGGCGTCGGCGTAGCAGTTGCCCAGCTGGGCCAGCGCCAAACCAGTGTCAAAACGGCCGGCATTGAAGAAGTACGGGCTTACCCGGCCAGACTTGAGGGTGAACTGGCCAAAACGCAGCGCGTCGGCATTCAGCGCCAGCTGCAGGAAACGGGAACGGTGGTCACTCATGTAAATACGCTGTCTTATCGTCTATTGAGGTTCCTAGGGTAAAGCATGGCCCTTGCAATTGCTGCGCTGCGGCTCCGGGCGGGGGCCCCGCAGCGAACCGGGCTGCTGTCAGGGGAAAGCTGAGGCCCGGTTTGTCGGCCGCCCCGGTCCGGGCGGTATGCTGTGCCGGTCTTGAGCTTTCCCAATAGCGGTCCTTCATGCGCATCATCAGTTTCAACGCCAACGGCATCCGTTCGGCCACCACCAAGGGCTTCAACGAGTGGTTTCTGGCCCAGCAGGCCGACGTGCTCTGTATCCAGGAGACCAAGGCGCAGGAGTCGCAGCTGACCGACGCGCTGTTCCGCCCCGACGGCCACCACTGCTTCTACCGTGATGCCATCACCAAGAAGGGCTATAGCGGCGTGGCGATCTGGAGCCGGCGCGAGCCCGATGAAGTGCGTACCTCGCTGGGCTGGGCACCGTTCGATGACGAAGGCCGCTATATCGAGGCGCGCTTCGGCAACCTCAGCGTGGTTTCGTTCTATATCCCGTCCGGTTCCTCGGGCGAGCTGCGCCAGGGCTTCAAGTTCGAAGTAATGGAGTGGCTCAAGCCAATCCTGGACGAATGGCTGGCCAGCGGCCGCGATTACGTGCTGTGCGGCGACTGGAACATCGTGCGCAGCGCGCTGGACATCAAGAACTGGAAATCCAACCAGAAGAACTCCGGCTGCCTGCCGGAAGAACGCGACTGGATGAACGGCTTCTGCGCCGACCAGGCCGAGCTCACCGACGCGGCCAATGGCCGCGGTTGGGTCGATGCCTACCGCGCGCTGCACCCGGAAGGCCAGGACTACACCTGGTGGAGCAACCGTGGCGCGGCCCGCGCCAACGATGTGGGTTGGCGCATCGACTACCAGTTCGTCACCCCCGGCCTGCGTGATCGCCTGCGCGGCTGCTCGATCTATACCGGCCAGCGCTTCTCCGACCACGCCCCATTCACCGTGGACTACGACCTGTGAGTGAAGCTGCCAAGCCCCAACGTCCCTGGCAGCGGGTATTGTCCAATCTGAGCCAGCGCAAGGTGTTGGCGATGCTGTTGTTGGGTTTCAGCTCGGGCTTGCCGCTGTACCTGGTGGGCAACACGCTGGGCTTCTGGATGCGCAAGGAAGGCATCCAACTGGATGCCATCGGCTTCCTGTCCTGGGTCGGCCTGGCATATTCGCTGAAGTTCCTGTGGGCACCCATCGTTGATAAGACCAATGCGCCGCTGTTTGGCTGGCTGGGGCGCCGGCGTGGTTGGATGGTGCTGTCGCAGCTGATCGTGGTTGCCGGGCTGGTGGGCATGGGCTTGATCCAGCCCAAGGGTGGCCAGATCACCTTGCTCGGCGTCGCCTGGGAGCACATTGTGGTGTTCGGGGTGATGGCGGTCATCGTCGCCTTCGCCTCGGCGACGCAGGACATCGTCATCGATGCATGGCGCATCGAGTCTGCCGACAACGGCGAACAGCTTGGCCTGCTCACGTCCTCATCGGCATTGGGTTATCGCTCGGCCTTGCTGGTGACCGATGCGCTGATCCTGCTGATAGCGGCCAGGGTGGGTTGGCAGGTTTCCTACGAAATCATGGCCGGCTTGATGGCGGTAGGTATCGTCGCCGTGTTCATGGCCCGCGAACCGTTGCCTGCACAGTTGGCGGTGGCAACGCAGTCCGCACCGTTGTGGACGCCGCGCGGCCTGTTCGACGCGCTGATTGGGCCGTTCGTCGCCTTTGTGCGTGAACATCGCAGCGGCGCGCTGCTGATTCTGGCGGCGATCAGTTTCTATCGTCTGGCCGATTTTGTGATGGGCCCGATGGCCAATCCGTTCTATGTCGATCTCGGCTTGAGCGAGGACACGGTCGGTACCGTACGCGGTTCGATCGGCCTGGTCGCGACCTTCGTGGGCATTGCCGCCGCCGGTGTGGTGGCGCTGCGCTGGGGCATGCTGGTGGCCTTGGTGGTTGGTGCTGTGTTGGGCCCGTGTTCGAACCTGGCATTTGCCTGGCTGGCGTACTCAGGCCCGGATATCACCCATTTCGCGATTGCCATGGCGGTCGATAATTTCGCCAGCGGCTTTGCCGGCACGGCGCTGATCGCCTACATGTCCAGCCTGACCAGCATTGGTTACACCGCAACCCAGTACGCCTTGCTGAGCTCGTTCTACGCCATGCCCGGCAAGGCTTTGAAGGGCTTTTCCGGTTGGTCGGTGCAGACTCTGGCGCAGGGCCGCACCTTGTTGGAAGGCTATGCACTGTTCTTCATCGGCACTGCGCTGATTGCGATTCCAGTCGTCATCCTGTGCGGATTGTTGATCCTGCATCAGCGCCGGCTAGCCCGCGCGGGCTAGGGCAGTTGCCTGCATCTGCCTGCTGCGGGATGATCGCCCCCGACGCGCCGAGGGGGCGGCCTTGCTACTGAGGAAGTGAGCATGGCAGATGTTGTATTGCGGGATATCGACCCGCTGCTGATGGAGCGCATCCGCCGCCTGTCGGTGGCGCGCGGCTGGACTCGTGAGGAAACCTGTCTGGCTCTGCTGGAGCAAGGTTTGTTTGCCAGCGAGCAACACGTGCGTGGTGGCTTCGAAGACCCCGAAGTAGATGTCCTGTCCGAGGCCATCAAGGCACTGCAGGCACTGCCAACCGGCAGCGATATCTGAAACCAAGGTAGAGCCGAGCCATGCTCGGCTGACGCTGTTTGTAGGAGCGGCGTAAGCCGCGAAGCCACTGCTCGGCCCGGTTGCGGAAATGCCCGGCAGTCCGGGAATTGGGTATGCACGTCGCGTGGAAGCAGGGTCGGCTTGGGGGGGGTGGCCCCCGCGACAAAACCCGGGGGGGCGCCCAAAAAAAATAGCCCCAACAAAAAAGCCCCCCCCCCCCCCCCCCCCCCGGGGGGGTTGACGCCCCC